>CAZHBL010000014.1:0-24110 GCA_964530105.1 uncultured Pirellulales bacterium
ATTGAAAAACATACGCAAATGTCACTGGAATTCCTTGTAGCGTTATAGTACTAGTCGGGATAGAAATGTGGCGCGCGCAACCTTAGGCAAAGGTTTGGCTGTTTCGGTGTTTCCGCTTTACGTGCCCGTTTAGCCTTCACCATAGTCCACGTTTCCACAGGCCTCCTTGACCAATGAGTAATATAGATGGTTTACAACTATCTCATCGTCAAGGTAGGCCTTACTTTATGAAAAGGAATTGCTTAACTTAGTGCCATTATGTGCTGTACCCGGAATTCCAGTGGAAATTAAAATTCCTATCATTTCTCATTAACTTTAGTCGATACGACGATTATACTTGTACACCGAAGATACGGTTGAACCCAGGAGAATGAACATCGATGCCCATAAAAGACATCAGAAAATAAAAGGATGATACTATGAAAAAGTTTAGGCAAAGGTTGATTATCATGGGGACAATCGTTTTTAGTTTATTTATTGGCAGAAGCTACGCGCAATCCTATGAAACCAATGCAATCCAGAAAAAATCTGATTTTCAATGGCCCAAAGGGAAACAAATGGGGCTGAGCCTTACTTTTGACGATGCCCGTTTATCTCAGGTCGACAAAGGTATTCCATTGCTTGACAAGTACGGAGTAAAAGCTACTTTCTATTTATCCCCCGACAATATGGTAAAGCGGTTGGGAGCATGGAAAGAAGCCGCCGAAAAGGGCCACGACATCGGCAACCACTCACTGGTACACCCCTGCACCGGCAACTTTGATTGGGCAAAGGATAAAGCACTGGAAAATTACACACTCCAGGAGATGAAATCAGAACTGGACTCGGCCAATGAGGTTATCAAAGAGAAGTTGGGTATCCAACCTTTGTCTTTTGCATTTCCTTGCGGACAAACTTATATTGGCAGAGGGGCAGGAACTAAAAGCTATGTACCCATTGTGGCTTCAATGTTTGAAACAGGGAGAGGATGGCTCGATGAAGGACCCAATGATCCGACATTTTGTGATCTGTCTCAACTTACAGGCATGGAACTGGACGGAAAGTCTTTTGATCAAATAAAGAAATTAATTGAAACTGCAAAAAGCACTGGGAAATGGTTGGTCCTTGCAGGGCATGAAATGGATGAAAGCGGAAATCAAACATCACTATTACCTACCATTGAAGCGATTTGCAAATATGCATTGGATCCTGCAAATGGTATATGGATCGATAATGTGCATAATATTGCATCCTATTTAAAAGCTAAAAGAGGGGATGCACCCTTTATAACTAAAGCAAAAGCGCCCGATTACAAAAACCCTCTTCTGCCGATTGAACAAAGAGTTCAAGACCTCCTTTCGAAAATGACGCTGAAAGAAAAGGTCGGACAAATGAACATACCCACCTGTTACTCAACAGAATTAGGGCATGGCCTTGGTTATAAAGGTGGTTATTTATGGGATGATCCCAGCAAAGCAAACAGGGACAAGCAATTGGAAGGGTGCAGAAAATGGGCAGAAGGTACTCATAATAATGTGTTTGGGCCCGGAGGTGGATTTTTTACCCTTTCGGACAGGCTCATTTATGAAGGTACGAAGCGTCAGGCAGAAGTCATGAATGAACTTCAAAAGATTGCCATCGAAAAAACAAGATTAGGCATTCCCCTGTTACAGATTGAAGAAGGAACACACGGGTTGATGTGTCCCGGAGGAACTGTCTTTCCCGAGGGTTTGGCCATTGGCGCCACATGGAACAAGGATCTGGTCAAAAAGATCTATACTGTCGCAGCAAAGGAAGGAAGATCGATCGGAGTTCATGGCTTATGTACACTGGTTGTTGAACTCAACCGTGACCCAAGGATGGGCCGGAACGAAGAAGGCTTCAGTGAAGATCCTTATATGTGTGCAAAAATAGCTGAAAATATTGTACAGGCGGTTCAGGGTAATGATGTCTCGGCTCCTGACAAACTGATGGCAGTTCTTTGCCACTACCCGGGTCAGGGCCAGCCGGTCAGCGGATTTGAGCGCGGAGCAATGGAAATTTCCGACAGAAAATTCAGAGAAGTATTTCTTCCCCCCTGGATTGCTGGTATCAAGAAATCCGGAGCACTTGGCGTGATGGCAACCTATCCTGCGATAGATGGAGTGGCCGTCCACAGTTCGGAAAAAATCCTTACAAAAGGTCTTCGCGAAGAATTGGGATTCAAAGGTATTGTACTAAGTGAAGGGGGAGGCCTTGGAACTATTATAACCGAAAGGCATGCAGCCAACCAAAAGGATGCAGGAATTCTGGCTATTAAAGCCGGTGTTGATGTGGGTATTTCTATTGAAGACGCATACATGGGTGGCCTGATCGAAAATGTCAATGAGGGGAAAATACCCATGGCATTAGTGAACCGGGCAGTCGCAAGGATATTAAGACTCAAATTCCAATTGGGCCTTTTTGAGAATCCTTATGTTGACGTTGAACAGGCAATGAAAGTTGTTCATGCTGATGTTAACAAGGAACTTGCATTACAGGCATCGAGAGAAAGTATCGTATTGCTCAAAAATGATAAAAATATGTTACCTCTCAAGAAGGATATAAAATCCATTGCTGTAATTGGTCCGAACGCTGATGAGCCCATTTATCAGCTTGGCGACTATTTCCCGCATCATGTTCCTCAGGAAGTGGTCACTATATTAAAAGGCATTAAGAACAAGGTGTCTTCCAGTACAAAGATTACCTATGTCAAAGGATGTAATGTTATTGGGAATAAACTCAATGAAATAGAGCAGGCTAAAGCTGCCGCTAAAAACGCAGATATCGCAATTGTTGTAGTTGGTGAAAACGGAGGTTCGACAGATGGAGAGGGGCATGATATGGCCAATCTGGACCTGACCGGCATGCAGGAAGACCTTCTTAAAGCTGTATATTCAACTGGTACACCTACTGTTGCTGTTCTGATTAATGGCAGAGCTTTGACCATCCGCTGGACTTCGCAAAATATTCCGGCAATCGTTGAAGGATGGATGTGTGGTGAACAGGGAGGAAATGCTATTGCGGATGTACTCTTTGGGGATTATAACCCGGGCGGAAAATTACCTGTTACGTTCCCACGTCATTCGGGACAATATCCATTTTATTACAACCATTCCGCCACAAAAGAAGGTGCCAAATATATCGATATGCCTGGTACACCGTTGTACGAATTTGGATACGGATTAAGCTATACTAAATTTGAATACAGCAGCCTTCAGATGCCAAAAGAAATAAATAACGGCGGCGAAGTGGAAATTTCAGTGGATGTAAAAAATACCGGTGAACGCAAAGGAGATGAAGTAGTACAGTTATATATCAACGATCTCATCAGCAGTACTTCTAAACCGGTTAAAGAACTTAAAGGGTACGAAAGGATAACTCTTGAGCCGGGTGAAACGAAAACCGTAAACTTAAAACTCACACCGGAAGATTTATCCCTTTTCGACAGGGACATGAACTTTGTCGTTGAACCCGGTACTTTTGAAGTCATGATCGGAAGTTCCTCACAGGACATCAGGCTCAAGGGAGAATTTGAAGTGAAAAAATAAATTACCTATCATTTCCGTAAAACATTCACATTAGACAGCCAGCCTGATAAATGAATTATTGATGTATCTGCTGACAAGGATATAATCATTCAGATGGTTTTAAAATCAAAATTCCTGTCAGTATCAGTTGTCAAAAGAAAGAGATTAAAAAAGGGCCGTATAATATGAAAACAGATTTCACAAGACGAAATTTTCTTCAGGCTACATCTGCCTCTGCCACAGCCGCTATGCTTCCCAATATTGCGGGAGCTGCAGCGATACCAAATGGTGACAAATCGAATGTAAAGTCAGAAGAGCTGCCGAAACGAAGACTTGGCAGAACCAACAAAATGATTTCCTGCATCGGTTTTGGCGCAGGATCCCGTTATTGTAACTGGGTGGCGGATGAAGTCACCTTGCAAAAACATATAGATTATGCGATTAAGCTCGGAATCACATATTTTGATTCTGCAAGATCCTATGGCAATGGATTAGCAGAAGAACGTTATGGGAAATATCTTACCCCAAAATACCGGGATCAGATTTTTCTCAACTCAAAATCTCAAGAGAGGACGTACGATGGAGTAATGAGAGAGATCGAAATATCTTTAAAAACATTAAATACAGATTATTTAGATCTCTACTGTATGCATGGTATCGATCTAATGAAAGATGTAGATGCCCTTTTAAGCCTTTCGGGAGGATACAAAGCATTTCTGAAACTGAAGAATGAGGGTGTGGTGAAAAACATCGGTTTTTCGTTTCATAAATGGAACGATGCATCCAAAAAATGTTTCAAAGAGTTTGATGTTGATGCTATTTTATGCGTCATCAATGCCGCAAAGTTCAACGGTAATGAGGACGGCCTTATACCTCTTGCAACCAAAAGAGATGTCGGCATTATAGCGATTAAAGTTATGGGACAAAATGCACTCATTGGAAATGTATCTGGAGACGATCTTTTGCGGTATGCCCTTAGTCTTCCTATTTCAGTAGCAAATGTCGGAATGGATGGCTTTGCCTGCCTCCAATCCTGCGTAGATGTGGGAAAAGAACCGTTACTTTCTGAGGCTGAGGCTGAAAAGATTCATGTTAAATTAAATTTTGACCATAAAGTTACAAGATTACCATATTATACAGGATAAAGTTCAAGCGAAGACAAAAAATTAATTAATACATTTAACAAAACCTGAATTTATTATGAAAGCTATTCTTGATCAAACCACACTTGTCCTACGCAATAATTCGAACTTTTACAATTTCAATGTCTTATATAAACTCACCGCATAACGATTAAGTATGAATTCTATGGAAATATCAGGGAGCAAGCAACTTGAAAATCCTCACCAGACTCATCTTTGAGTTTCTAAGGCTCACATTCAGAGGTAAACATGATATAGTCCTCGAAAACCTAGCTCTACGCCAACAATTGGTTGTTCAGCAGCGCAGCATAAAAAGACCAAAGATCAAAAACAGAGATCGCATCTTCTGGATCTGGCTGTCAAGATTCTGGAATAATTGGGGAGCATCACTGATTATAGTCAAGCTCCCTACTGTGATTGGTTGGCACAAGAAAGGTTTCAAGTTTTACTGGAAATGGAAATCTCGAAGAGCCGGTAGGCCGAATATTGACTGGGAATTGATCAAGCTCATACGCAAGCTACAAAAAGAAAATGCCACGTGGTCAACTCAACGTATCCAGGGCGAACTTAAAAAGCTTGGTTATGAAGTTTGTGATAATACTGTGGCAAAATATATGATCAAAAGCACGGACGGTAACGATTCCAAGCGGCAGCGGTGGCTGACCTTTTTAAGAAACCATGCAAAGCACATCGTCGGCATTGACTTCGTGGTTGTACGAACCGTTTTCTTCAACACAATATACGTGTTTATCGCCATATCACATGATAGACGCAAAATATTGCACTTTGCGGTTACGGCAAATCCACACTCACGATGGGCTATTCAGCAACTTCGTTAAACGTTTGCCTTCGACGAAGTAACCAAATATGTTATCCGTGATAATGATAAAATCTTCAGTGACGATTTCAAACAGCACATAACAGGTTTTGGCTTAGAAGATACGCCTACTGCACCACGAAGTCCATGACAAAATCCGATCGCAGAGCGTGTTCTCGGGACACTTCGCCGAGAGTGCCTTGACCACATGATTATTGTCAATGAAAAACATTTGTATAGCGTGTTGTACCAATACATCAATGACTATTACAACGTTAACAGAACACACATGTCACTTGAGAAAGACTCACCGGTCCCCAGCCCTGTTCAGGCAAACTATAAGATTGTAAACAAGCCAATTCCGGGTGGACTCCATCACATCTATAGCCGAGTTGCTTAAAAAGCTGGAGTGTATCCATGGTTCCAAGCCAGAGAAGGTCTGCGCTGATTGTGACAAGTTGGTCAAAAACTGACTTTGCCGGAAATTCCTCTTCGAACAACTGGCAGTATCCGGTTTTCAATGAACCTGATTCCATTTCAAAACAACATGGCTCAAAGGCTTTTGACTTCATATTGATTTTTGCGTAAGACACCGTAGGTTCGAATCCTATCACCCCGATTTTGATGTCACCTCTGGCGGCAATAATTCCAGCACCACATAAACGGGTAGTGATCTGAGGCGACCATTTCCGCCGGGGTTCGGTAGAAGGAAATGGCGGCTTAGGATTATGATTGAGCGGAACCTGATACGGATTCGTAAAGTTGAGCGTACGTACAAGGCATCAGTCCCAGACGCCGGGCGTGAGCGAAAGTCAGCTCGAGCATTTTCATGTCCGGGTCGAATTTGTTCAGGGACCATGGATGCCAGATCAGTGAGACGAATGAATTACCCGACTCCATCGCTCTATCCAGAAAGACCCTGTTGACCTGGAATTCATCCTTCGGAGTTTTGCAGAAACCGCCCGCTATCGCTTCCGGAAAAGGCGAAGGCCACAAAGTAAGCCTTCTCGGTCCCCATCCGTTATGGTTTTTAAGGAGATTTTCATGCCAGCCGTGGCCGGGCAGCTCCCATATTTCAGGAAAGCCATCATCTTTGTAGTTAAAAGGCTCCCGCAACAGTGCCGGAAGCGAATAATCCGGTCCCCAGAGAAGGCTGCTGACGTATTTAATGTCTGCCTGGCGAAGTAATTCCAATACTTCCGGCTCGCCTTTAAGGGCAT
This sequence comes from uncultured Pirellulales bacterium, assembly GCA_964530105.1. Taxonomy (GTDB): domain Bacteria; phylum Planctomycetota; class Phycisphaerae; order Sedimentisphaerales; family Anaerobacaceae; genus JAFGPJ01. The sequence continues at coordinate 6,707 of CAZHBL010000014.1, forward strand.
TATCGAAACCGCAGCCTGGCCGCAAACCGATGCAGGGCCGCTCGAAGATGCGCTCAACAGACTCTTTACCTTTGAAGATTTCCTTTCGTTTTTCCTCCGGCGAGACGGCCGAGCCGCAGAATTCATTATCACGGAGCATCTGATGCGAGTAGGTGTGAGTTGCAATCTCGAAAAGAGGATCGTCGAGCAGCTCGCGATATTCGGCGGGATTTGCATCGAGAGTCCTGCCCAGCATGAAAAACGTTGCAGGCATCTCGAATCGCTTATGGACCTTGACGATTTTACGGCACGCCGCGAGGCAGTCCGGCGACTCGGTATCGTAGGCTGCGATGTAACGAGTTGTCTTTTGTTTTGTACTGAGGACCTGCGACCGGCAGGACAGAACAGTTGTTCCGACTCCGCATAAAACAGCCGATTTGATCAAGTCTCTTCTGGAAATACCGTTCATTTTATTTTACCTGAGAATATGTTCTTGAAATATTCGATGTTAATCTCCGCCGGGTACGACCGGCCCATGCCAAATGCTGCCGCCGAACGTAGTAACATACATCGAGTTCTCATCCGACGGATCGAATGTCACGCGCTGGATATTGGAAAACGGCAAACCTTCGAATGCCTCCCATGTCACGCCGTTATCTCTCGTAAGCCACAGGCCGGCGCCGGGAGCGCCTTCGGTTAGAGTCATGTAGATCCATCCTTTACGTTTTGGATGGAAATAGCCGCCGAACGTCTGGCGTCCCTGTCGCCCGATGCACTGGAAGGTTTTGCCGCCGTCTTCGGACCTGTACAGTCCGCCGGACCTGTCCTGCCAGTCCGCATCACATGCCGCCAAAAGGATGATGTTACTGTTGTCAGGATGCACCGAGAAGTCTTTTGGGTAAAGAAAAAGGTGGGATGTGTTCACCTTTTCCCATGTCTCGGCGCCGTCTGTTGACCGGTACAGACCGACGCCTTCGCTCATAAGCGGTTGTCCGCGTGCTGGGCGTTTGGCACAGATCATGGCAAAAAGCTTTCCGTCCTTATGTAGAATCACGCGAGAAACCCGCATATTCTTCGGATCGCCCAGGCCCTGCTTTTTTAACGTCCAGGTCTTGCCGTCGTCCGTCGATTTATATACTCCCTCCATGAATACGCCGGCATATAACGTTCGTGAACCCTTGGGGCTGGCGGTGTCTATCACAATTGAGGTCACCGGTTTTGGCGGGATGCCATTGGCCTCGGACTTCCACGAAGCGCCGAAGTTACGTGAAATGCAAACTCCGCCGGGACGATCGTGGCCATGACGTTCGGAGATGATGTTGTCGTTGGGGATGTCGTGCACGTTTGAGAATGCGCCCCACATTTTACCCGGAATATCGGGATCGAAAGCAATTTCATAGCATGTGTTCCGCCACGGCGCCCACGTGTTTTTGTCCCACCATATCCACGATTTACCGGTATCGACAGACCTGGCAAAGCCTATATCCGTATAGGCAATATAATGACGACTGGCCTCGAAAGGATCGATATAGTAATTCCACGTCGTGGTCACTACCAGGCCGGTGCATGTCCATGCGCAGCCGGGTTTAGGCTCCTGATCCGGTGCCGGATATGTATCGCCGTTGAACCATGTATCGCCGCCGTTATGTGTGATATAGGACTGGCTCCAGACAAGTATCAGTCGGTCCGGATCGGAGTTGCATATAGCTGCTCCAAAAGGCGTATCGCCTCCCTTGAAGGACTGCCCGGCCGAGGCGGTGACGTAATTGGGGGCGACATTGTACTGCTTAAAACGCGGGTCCTGGAAGTAAGTGGCGCGCCAGTTCTTGCCGCCGTCATCGCTGCGATATACGGTCTCATGGTGCGGCGGACTGAAACCCGTGCTCGTGTTCAGGACATACACCGTCAGCGGATTCTTGTCGGTAGTGAGAATTTGCCGGTACTGGGCAATTGAACCGTAGGCCCATTGATCAGCTTTTTTCGTTTCGGTATTGATGCCGTGGCCCATAGCCTTCTGCCAGGTCTGGCCGCGGTCGCTGGAACTGTAAAAGCCTCCTTCGAAGGTGCCGCCCTCGTCTTTACTGCTTATCGTGCAGTACAGCATAATGATATTTTTGGCTGAATCCGAGCCGGCGGCGAATCCCTGTATTGGCTTCCACGGCAGAGAAGTCGTTTTTTCCGTCCATGTCCGGCCGTCATCGTCGCAGCGCCAGATGCCCTTGTCGGTTGCCGCGAACATTACGCGCCCTCGATTGGTGTTGTCGAAATGAAAGCGGATAAACTGTCCTTCCGGCCCATTGCATAAAGTCCAGGTGTTGCCGCCGTCGCGGGACAGCACGCATTTGCCGTCGCGTATGCCTGCGAGCAAAATCTTGGGATCGGATGGATTTATCGCTATTTCGCCATAGAGAGATTCGCGAAGGTTGCCGATAGGCGAGAAAGTCCTGCCGCGGTCCCGGCTGATTCGGAGCCTGCCGCCCGATGATGCGTAAATGATGTCAGGGTCGGACGGATGAAATCCGGGCCGGCATCGCGTATCCGATCTGAGCTGGGCGTGGTTTATCATGCGCCAGTTGTGGCCGCCGTCCTCGGAGATATACGCTGCGCTCATATCACAGTTGAGCATCATCAAATTAGGGTCCGCGGGAGAAATTGCCGGTGAAAACATGCCGCCTCCTCCGGACAAACCTACCGGTTCCCATGGAGTCTTTCTATGTGCTGTCTCTGAACAGAAACATTTCTGCCGGCAGAGTATCAAAATCAATAAGATTACAAAAAGCCGGAAGTAATTGTTAAAACGCTGGTTCGTAAGAATATTCATGATATTTCCTCTACTCATTTTGGTAGGGTGGGCACCGCCCACCAACTTCGATAATGGTGTGCATTGCACACCCTACGGTTTTATTGGTACTGCTTCTCGATTTTTATTGATGTTGTCAGCGTTTTGTTGCCTACCGTACCCCCAAGGGGGCCGGTTGGATTGAAGCGTACCTGCCAAAGCCCGGCGATATCAACGCCTGCCGGCGGCACAAACTTAACATCTGCCGGCTGACGAACCTGCTCGTCAGCTACCTCGAAAACGTGCAGGAAAAGGGAGCGGCTGCCATCACCAGTATCTGCGACCTCGATTCGCCAGGGGCAAACCGGTGGTTTCATTCGTCCTTTTGCCGTATGGTTGTATTGTGCCGTCTTTTCGAGCGGATGGCCCCATGCCTCCTGGCCGGGGCCGCCGCGGATAACGATTTGTGCCTTCTCCGGCAGCAGCGTATGCAGAAACATTCGCGATTTGCCGTATGACAGCACATTTTTGTCGCCGTCGGCTTCGGGAAGACTTGGCCACGTCAGGTAATTCTGCTGTCGCTTTGGCTCGGTAGGGACGTGGAGAAAAAAATGGCGGGCGAAATCAGGCTGAGTGGCCTCGACGCGGTCGAAGACGATAAAAAATTCGTGCTTTCCGCGAAGGTAAAGGAACTGCCGCGTCACTTCGCGGGCCTTCTTGTCATTGTAGCCTTTGGTAATATCGGCGGCGGCGTAAGTATAATCCGCGTTGTGCTCGAAGGCCACGATATGTCCCCGTTCTTGCGGCAGACCGCCGCTTTCATAAACGTGCCGAAGCAGGCCACCGTCGTTTTCGTTGTTCCTGTTTCGCCGAAATTTCTCATTCGGATCGAAAATCGTGACAATATTGAAGATTAGCGAGCCGCCTGCGTAATAGTCATCGTCGTTATGGCCTTGTCCGCCCTGGCGGGAGACAAGAGCGCCTTGCTTACAAATCAGGAAATGTCCCTCATCATCGCGTGAGTGCCCGGCGAATTGCGGGCCGCATCCGAAAAATGCCCAGGTTGCATTCGGGTCGTTCCAGGCGCTGCGCATATAAACATGTCCCGCGCCCGGAAAGAGATAGCCCAACGGGAGGGTGTTGGGGCCTGTTGCTTTTATCGAAGGATCGTAGCACGCGACACGCTGCCATCTGGCGCGCAGCCAGTCCCGGCCGCGGTCGGAAAACCATTGCGACAGGCCGTCGTGCAGCATCGGGGCGGCACGTGCGAAGGCGGCGGGTCGTGAGCCGTCGCCGTCGTCGATCCAGGCCGTGCGCTCGTTGTGGGGCATCATTGTATAAGCTATCCATCGCGGAGATTCGACCGGATAGCCCCAGGGCTTTGACTGTTCGAACAGGTCTATGCCCGACGCCGTGCGCCAGGCGGTGAAGGCGTACGGAATAACGGTGACCGGGCCGTAAGCGCCGTGGCCGTAAGATTCCGACCAGACGCCACCCATTTTGTTAAATGCCGGCACACATTCAGCCGTCACTCGTGTGTTCCATGAGTCGAGGAACGTTTTGGCATCGGCTTCGTATTTCGTACCTTCGCCCTTGATGGCAAGTGCAATGAGCAGTTTTTGCGTGATTGCATCACGGCAATTCATTACGTTCAGATGGATCGGCCCCCAGGTCTGGTTGTATTCCCAGTGGCCCCATTTGAGCAGGATTCGTGGCTCGTCGGTGAAATATCGCAGCCAGGTACCGAGAGCCTCGCCGAATTGCACGCGTTGTTGCTGGGTCAGTGCATCGAAAATCCAATCATAGGCGATTGCATGGTAGCCGAAGTGACTTGACTTAGGATTCGAGATAATACTTCCATCGCCCCATTGCTTTATGATTACGTCGGCGTATTGTTGAGCATCGCGGCCTTTCTCTCGCTCGACCAAATAAGCGATACCGCAGTTCATGAGGTCTTCGGGTATTGACCACGGATTGGAGAGGAACTGAATGCGACCAGTTCTGACAGCGTTGTCCGCTTGCTGCTTTACTACCTGATAATCATCGGCGAGCGGGCCATCGCAGCGAGCAGCGAGCTTATGGACATCCTCAATGAATAGTCGCGGATGAGTTGCCTTGATCTGATATGGGCCCTGGGCAAAGGAGACGGCGTTGATAAGTGCTAATAACATTATAACGTGATTTTGTCGAACCATTTTGGATGCTCCACTAACATAGTATGTATTAGGGCTCCCTTACCAGCGGAAGAATCGGTAGGGATAGTCCCATTCTTCGGGCTTGTCCAGATATAAGCCATGAAGCCACCTGCCGGGTTCACTGCTTTCAGCCGGCTTTGACAGACGGCTCAATAATGGCGTTTCGCTGCTCAGACCCAAATTGCTCAGGAGCCGAGTCAGCAGAAAGCTGGTTCGGCGAAAAGTCCGCTTGGGGCCGAAATTGTTTTGGTAGTCGAATTGCCAGGGTACGAGTGGCGACAAAACCACATTTTCGTTTCGATCAACGGCGAGCACGCCATTGCCGACGGCCATCGCGCCTCCTGCGACAAGCGGGATTGAGCGCGGGTCACGGTTATGCACGTCCGCCGGCCCGACGCCCACAAGCGGGGAATTCAGCCCCGGCGGTTCGAAATACGCGTTGATATATTCTGCTTGTTTCATTGATACATGGAATGGCAGCAGCGCATCGGCTTGTTCCTGGTTCAGACCAATTGCCAGCAGGTATCCGCCAGCTTTTAACATCGCGCTGACTGAGTCTTTGTATGCTGGAAGACTATTACTACCCGGCCCGACGATTAACACCTGGTCGGACCTTAGCTCACCACCATCGTAAGAGCCGGGCTTAAAACCTGCCGCCCGGAGGTGGGCCAGACCTTTTGGCTCGCCGGCGTAAAGCGCCTCTCGCCGGGGCGATGACTTCCAATCCCTGACGTACTCGATGATATTAGAGAGCAGTATTTGTGCCGCAGGGTCGGCCTCGGTACGTCCGGTCACATCCATCTGGCAAAACAGCACCAGCCCCTTGCCTTCGCGGTACTCCATCAGCGGGCTGTATTGCAGGCTGAATCCGCCGTCTAAGATGGGCAGAAAATCACCACATGCGGGCTTTTCGATAAGGACCGAGGCGACATTGCCGCGGCAGCCGCAGCGCCACAGGCGGGTTACCGGTATGCCGCACCAATTCACTGTCGGCACATAATTAAACTTGGGATTTAGCGTATAATTCAATTGCGGCGGCAGAATCGTCGCCTGGCCTCGCCAATCCCTCATGTTCTCCGTTTCAAGTCCCTTCAGAGCCGGATGCTCCGGCACCCGGCGAAAAACGTTCCGAAGGCCATATTCCGCCACGCGGAAACCGAGACGCTTTTCCAGCACATCCGGGGTCTGCTCGAATACAATTACCTTAAGCCCATCCCGCACACGACCGATGTCCGGCGCCGGCCCATCCACAGTCAGAGCTGCTTTGCCGATGATGAGCACTTCGTACGCCCCCAGATCTGTCTTTGCATCCACGGTGTCATAAAGGACGTCCATGTTTTTGAGAGACTCTGTCGTCTGGCCATTTGGATCGAACACTGCTATCTTCATCTCGGAAAGCGTGAGCTTCCGCTTGGCAAGGACGTGGATCATGAATTCGTCTTCCTGTATCTCGCCGGTGTTGAATTCCACTCTTGCGCTCAGCTTGTACTCGCCCGGTTTGACTGCCGTCGGCAGAGTAAAACGTATTGGTATCCGCGTCTGCTGGCCCGTCTCGATGGCAGCCTCGCTGTGGCCGGTTAGCGGTTCCGTGAGAGCCAGCGACCACGAGCACTCGCAGCTTACCAGCAATCGCGAGTTGTTGATAACGATAATCTGCTTTTCGATAATCTGGCCGGCAAAGAAGTTGTGGTCTTTACTCGTGAAGCTGCCGGGTTTGCCGCCGATGTAGGCCAAAAGAGGCCGGTTGTTTCGTATCAGTGCCTTGGCACCGGCCGTCGCAATCCAGTCCGAAGTTTCATAAGCCAAATCCATCCTTTCATAACGCTGCTCTATGTAATCCGGGCTGTATCCGGGCCGCTGGAGATTATCCAAATCGAGCTTAAACTCCTCTCTGCGGTTTCTCTCGGCGCCCTGGCGCAGCTTGAACAAGATGTGATGTTCCCAGGGGGAGTCCGCCGATACTCCCCAGGTACGGAATGCGCGCCAATTGTCGGTATAGTACATCGCAAAAACCGGGTCGCGCTCGGGAAAGTCGGCCGATCCGAGTTGGTGAGGATAGTCCCAGCGATGCCAGGTCTTTCCTTGACGGAATTGCCTTGACTCCCATCGCAGGTTCCTTTTTTCCATGTCACTGATTTGGAAGGCCCGGTCTCCGAAGAATTGTGCGTTCCACTCGGCAAGGCAGAATTCCCAAGGCACAACCGCGCTTCCGAACTCTCTTTTGCCCTTGTACCATCCACGATACATCGCCCAGTCCCAAGTGAACGGTGCTCCGTATTCGCACATAAAGACAGGCTTGACGCCCTCGGCTGACCAGTGCCCGAACCAGTCGGACATTTCCTGAATCGGCACGAAGTTCGGGTAAAAATTGCTATCGTGCATCGAGCCGAGGTTTCCCGATGCGTGATGGTAAACGATCCGGCTGGGGTCTAATTGTTTGATTATGGATTCGGCCCTGAGCGCCTTTTTCATATTGTTAATGGCCCAACGGTCCCGCTTATCATGTATGCCGTCTATCATGTCCGGGTTCATATCCTCGCTGTAGCCGGTGGCGTTGTGGCTCGTGGAGTACATTATAACGGACGGGTGGTTTTGTGCGACGTGGGCGTAGAACTTTGCCAGCCGTGCGTATCCGTTGTTTTGGTCGGCATCCGGAGCGTCCCAGTCATAATGGCTGAAATGAGGCATGGACAGAGCGACAAGCATTCCATAGTCGTCAGCCGCCCGCAGTATTTCCGAAAAGCTTAGGTGCGCACCCGGCTCACATCCGTAGTTGTGAGTGTACATGAAGTTTATGCCGAAGGTTCCGAGGCGTTTGAAGCTCTCTTTTGCCGCATCGTAGGTCGCCGTTGCAGCACTGACCGCTGCGTTATCGAGCGGCACGGCGGACAAGAAAATGCGGCTGCCGTTCAGGTAGAAATCTTTGCCGTCGATCCAGAACTCGCGGAATCCGAAGCGGACGGGAAAAAATTCATCCAGCACGTTGCCCCCGGCATCCAGCAGCGACAAATGCAGCTCGTACATGTTCTGAGGCGTGTGGATGTCCCAGAGCTTATCAGGCTTCCATTTCTCGGTGAACGAAAAATGCTGCCGGTCTTTGAACGCCGGGCTTTTGAATTCCCTTGCATCGTGACCATTTTGCGTGACTTTGGCAACAAGTGAGTACGGCTCGCCCTCTTTGGTATCTTTCGATGAAGCGTTGAACGTAATCTGGCCATTACGCACCAAGGTATCAACCTTTACCTCTTCCAGCCGCGGCCCTGTGGGTGTGCCGACCAGGAAGACGTCGCCGCAAAGCCCCCGACGGGCAACTGAGCCTCGTACCTGTCTGGCTGAAGCAGTATCGCTGTAAGAGAGCAAGACAGCCTTTAGTGGAAGTGACACAACGTGCAGGGAAAGAACAGACGTGCCCCCGGGCCGGCAAAAATTAGTTATGTCCACTTTTCCCGCCGGGAAAAGAATCTCGCCGGCTTTCTTTCCGTCAATATAAACGGCGGCGTATGAGTTCACGTATTCAGCGGACACTGTGATGTGACGGTCCGCCCATTCCGCGGGCACCGTTATCCGGCGCTGATACCAGGCTGCGGTGACTCCGGACAGCCTGACGTTTTTCCATTTCGGATGGAAGTGAACCGTCTGGGAGTCCTTCTGCATGTAGTCGCTGGTTCCGGGCCAGCAGCCCGGCACCTTGAAGTAGCCCCATTCGTCGTCGGGAACTTTATCGGCAATGTCTGATGCGGGCTGCCATCGCCACAGGCCGTTTATGCAGATGCGCTCGCGAGTAGGAGTTGCCTGGCGGTATGCCCCGGGTAAGTCCCAGAGGGAGTCAGTCCGGCCGTCGAGGAATGTAACCATTTCGGCCTCTTTGATTTTGTCGGGAGGATCACTTTGTCGGGTGCCCATGCCTGCAAAAGACAAGCCGGCTAAAGATAAGATGAGCAGAACTGTAATGATTCTGGCAATAAGGTTTCGCATAATCTTAATTCCAGGAACTCCTTTGGTTTTTCTTCTTGTACCTGTCAGCGGAACATTGGATCTGTTGCTTAACTCTATATGGTAACTTAAAGAAGGTAAAATGGAAGTGTTATTGTTGCAATTTAATAAAAAAGGCTGGTTCATATTAATCATTCCTCTCTATACAAATACCTTCGAAGATGGTAAACTCATTAACCGTTTCATAATTTGGTTATCACGATATGTAGAATTATTAATACTTGTGCAGGTGTAACAAATGAATCTACATAGTATTGACATTGCCATCATCTTTACCTACCTCGCGTTAACGGTTCTAATCGGCTTTTGGATATCCAAGCGGGCATCCAAGGATCTGGACTCCTATTTTCTCGGGGGCAAAAGCCTGCCCTGGTATATCCTCGGCATCTCAAACGCATCCGGTCAGTTCGACATTACAGGGACGATGTGGCTGGTGTACCTTTGTTTTGTCTATGGTCTTAAGAGCGTATGGATTCCATGGGTCTGGCCGACGTTTAACCAGATATTCCTAATGGTTTATGTTGGTATGTGGCTGAGACGTTCTAATGTGCTTACCGGCGCCGAATGGATAAAGACCCGGTTCGGCCGGGGCACCGGCGCCAACCTGGCCCATATCAGTGTCGTCATTTTTGCCCTAATAAACGTGGTTGGCATGATTGCTTATGCGTTTAAAGGTATCGGTAAATTCGCCCAGATTTTGCTGCCGTGGAGCCTGCACGAGAATACATACGCGCTGATTATACTGACTATCACAACGCTCTATGTCGTCAAGGGAGGCATGTACAGCGTCGTTCTAACCGAAGTGCTGCAATTTATTATTATGACTATCGCCTCCATTACCGTAGGTATTATTGCCATTCATCATGTCAGTCCTGAGATGATTAATGCCGTAGTGCCGGTCGGATGGCAAAACCTTTCCTTTGGCTGGAAACTTGATTTGAACTGGTCCGGCATGTTTGACATGGTCCAGGCCAGTATTACAAAGGACGGATTCTCTCTATTTACCGTGATTATGATGCTCATGCTGTTCAAGGGTGTTATGGCCAGCATGGCGGGCCCGGCACCGAATTATGATATGCAGCGTGTCTTAGCCACACGAAGTCCAAGGGAAGCGTCGTTAATGAGCGCAACGGTCAATGTAGTATTGTATTTTCCTCGGTATATGTTAATAGTGGGCTTGACAGTGTTAGCCCTCGGCCCGCTGCGGGAAACGCTTCATGGCTTATGGGCAGCCGCCGTTCAAGGAGGCAAGGAGCCTGACTTCGAGCAAATCCTGCCGGTCGTTATACAAAGCTCCATCATTCCGGTAGGTCTGACCGGGTTGCTGCTGGCGGGCCTGCTGGCGGCGTTTATGTCCACGTTCGCGGCGACGGTCAACGCCGGGCCGGCTTATATCGTCAATGACATATACAAACGCTTTATCAATCCGAATGCTTCGGACAAGTTACAGGTCAGAATGAGTTATGCTACTTCCATCCTGGTAGTGGCCGTGGGCATTATTTTCGGTTTTCTTACCGAAACTATTACAGAAGTGACACTCTGGATTGTGGGCGGCCTGTACGGCGGGTATGTAGCGGCCAACCTTCTGAAATGGCACTGGTGGCGGTTCAACGGTTTCGGATTTTTCTATGGAATGATAATCGGCACCCTTGGGGCGCTAATAGTCCCTCCAATCGTAAAACATTTCTGGCCCGGCACGAATACACTCTACGCCTTTCCCGCTATCTTTGTGTTTTCGGTTCTGGGGTGTTTTTTAGGTACGCTTTTGACCAAGCCGGAGGACGAGGAAATCCTTAAAGACTTTTATAAGACCGTTCGTCCGTGGGGATTCTGGAAACCTGTCGTAGAGAAAATAAAGACTGAAAATCCTGGCTTTGAACCTAATACCGACTGTGGTCGTCACTGGTTCAATGTAACCGTGGGCATAATCTGGCAAGTTACCTTGGTGGCTTTACCGGTCTATATCGTGATTCAAAATCCTCGGGGCATTGCTGGCGCGTTAGCAGTGCTGGTTGCAACAACGCTGATTCTCAAAAAGAGCTGGTTTGATCATCTTCCCGCTGACAAGTAATGAAGTCCCGATTCGTGCTGGATCATTATGTTGTATGAAACGATACAACAATTCAATCAGGCTGTAAGAGAAGAGTTGGAAAATAATCTCGTTCCGTTCTGGCTTGAAAGATCAATTGATTATGAATACGGCGGATTTATAGGCCAAATGTCCAACGACGGTAGAATCGACTCCAGTGCCCCGAAGGGATTGATACTGAACGCCAGAATTCTTTGGACTTTCTCGGCTTTGTATCGATTTAGCGAAGATAATCGGTACCTTGAAATGGCCCGGCGAGCATACGATTATCTTCAGACTTTCTTTTGGGATGGCTTGCACGGCGGGGTTTTCTGGCAGGTGGACTTCCAGGGACATCCTCTGGACGATAAAAAGAAGATTTACGGTCAGGCGTTCTATATCTATGCTCTGGCAGAGTACTATCAGGCTTTTGGAGACGAGCCGGCAGTCGAACTTGCCAGGCAGTTGTACGATCTTATCGAAAACAATAGCCGGGATAAAACATACGGCGGGTATATTGAGGTCTGTAACCGCGACTGGTCTGTTGCCGAGGATTTGCGACTCAGCGAAAAGGACATGGACGAGAAAAAGTCCATGAACAATCATCTTCATCTGCTGGAAGCATACACGAATCTATATCGCATCTGGTCCGATGCCCGGCTTCGGCAGCACTTGACAGAGCTCTTTGATATATTTGATTGGCGAATTACTAATCAGGCCACTGGCCACCTGAATCACTTTTTCGATGAAACATGGCAGCCAAAATCGTCAAACTATACATTCGGCCATGACATAGAAGCCAGTTGGCTGTTATGTGAGGCTGCCGAAGTTCTGGATGATCCTAATATAATCTCACGGGCACAGCGTTTGGCTTTACATCTGGCCCGGACCGCTATGGTCGAGGCTCTCGATGAAGATGGTGGCTTATGCTACGAAGGTCAGGCGGGAAAAGTCACAGATCCGAACAGGGAATGGTGGCCTCAGGCCGAATGTGTCGTGGGCTTTCTGAACGCTTATGAATTGTCCGGTGATTCCTCCTTCCTCGAAGCGACCCAGAAGGCATGGCTGTTTATCGAGAAATATTTTGTCGACAGAAAAAATGGTGAGTGGTTCTGGCGAATTGCTCGAAACGGTCAACCGGACCCTGCCGAGCCGAAGGTCTCGCAGTGGAAGGGGCCGTACCATAACGTGCGTGCATGTTTAGAGACAATAAGAAGGCTTGAGCAGATGGCGGTTGCAGGAGAATAAAATAAATGGATGAACGCGAATATAAAGAGCGGGCCAGGCAACTCCTGGCTGAGCACGAGGCTCTCATCGAGCGGCCAAACAAAAAGACAACGGATACGAACGGTATCGTGCAGCGTTATCAGTATCCCGTGCTTACAGCGGCACATACTCCCGTCTTTTGGCGTTACGACCTCGATCCTGTTGCAAATCCGCTGCTCTGCGAGCGCATGGGTATAAACAGCACGTTCAATGTCGGAGCCATTGAACTGGACGGCCGGATTTACCTTTTGGCACGGGTTGAAGGAGCCGATCGTAAGTCATTCTTCGCCGTGGCCGAGAGCAGTTCCGGCATCGACCGCTTTCGATTCTGGGATTACCCGGTAAAGATGCCGCCAGCGGATCCGGAGGAGACCAACGTCTATGATATGCGTTTAACAAAACACGAGGACGGCTGGATCTACGGGCTGTTTTGCGCCGAACTTCATGATCCGGATCATCCGGCAGATCCTTCAGCCGCTATTGCTCGCTGCGGCATAGCACGCACCAGAGATTTGAAGGATTGGCAGAGGCTGGACGATCTGGAGACTCCTTCCGCCCAGCAGCGAAACTGCGTGCTGCACCCGGAGTTCATTGACGGCAAATATGCCTTTTATACCCGGCCCATGGCTGACTTCAAGTCCACCGGCACCGGCGAGGGAATCGGCTGGGGACTATGTGAGGATATAGAACATGCCGTGATTACTGAAGAGTTGATTATTGACCGCTGTACCTACCACACAATCACCGAGGGCAAGAACGGTCAGGGGCCGGCTCCCATCAAGACGGAAAAAGGCTGGCTCCATCTGGCTCACGGCGTACGAGATACTGCCGCCGGGTATCGTTATGTGTTATATACGTTCCTGACCGACCTGAACGAGCCTTGGAAGGTAATTGCGAAGCCCGGCGGGTATTTCATGAGCCCGCAGGGGGACGAAAGAACGGGTGACGTTTCCAATGTGCTCTTTTCCAATGGCTGGGTAGTACGGGACAACGGTGATGTGTTTATATACTACGGCTCATCAGATACTCGAACACATGTTGCGAGAAGTACAGTGAATAAACTTCTGGACTACGTCACAAATACACCGCCTGACGGTTTGCAATCGACTAGGTGTGTCGAACAGCGATGTGAACTTATTGAGAAAAACCTCGCTAATTCCTGGTGGAAGCCTAAAAGCTAATTTTAAAGGAGGCATGAAATGAAAAGGTTAATTATTTGCTGGATAATTCTTCTGACGTTGAGTGTTGCCATCAATGCCGAAGGTTCGAATTCAACACCCGAACTAAGTGATCCGCAAGCCACTGCTGAAACCAAAGCCCTCTATCGGAACCTTTACGATGTGGCGAAGAAAGGCGTTTTATTCGGGCATCAAGATACACTGGCCTATGGCGTTGGATGGAAGTCAACAGACAAGGATTTCGACAGTGACGTCCACAGGGTCTGCGGCAAATTTCCCGCGATCTTCGGCTGGGACCTCGGACATATCGGGACACTTGCGAACATTGATGGGGTCCCGTTTGAGAATATGAAGATATGGATTGCGAAAGGTTATGAAAAAGGCGGTATCAGCACTATAAGCTGGCACGCACGCATTCCCGGCACAACGGAAAACGCCTGGACCCAAAAGAAGGTTGTCAGCACCTTGCTGCCGGGCGGAGAGAATCACGAAGCTTTTGTTGAAAAGCTGGATCAAATCGCGGCATTTTTCGCTGATTTGAAAGGTCCCAAAGGCGAGCCGGTTCCAATTATTTTCCGACCGTTTCACGAGCACAATGGCAATTGGTTTTGGTGGGGCGCCAAGTGGTGCACGCCGGATGAGTATAAGCAAATTTGGCACTTTACGATAGATTATCTGAGAAAGACAAAGGGCCTGCACAATATCATCACCGCTTACTCTCCCGACCGCTTCAAAGATCGCCGGGAGTATCTCGAACGTTATCCCGGCGACGATTACATCGACATCATCGGTCACGATAACTACGGGTATTTCAGGTCAATCAAGACAAAAGACGAGGCACGGCAGGCATTAGAGACCATCGTCTCGTTGGCTGAAGAGCGTAACAAAATCGCCGCCCTTACGGAAACCGGTGTCGGACAGGGCCAGGCAAATGCAAAATGGTGGACTGATGTTCTCCTCGAAGTAATCAAATCCAATCCCTCGACACAAAAAATCGCTTGGGTTCTGGTCTGGCGAAACGCCGGAAAGCGTCAGAATTACGCCCCCTTCCCGGAAGCAGCAACTGTCGATAACTTTAAGACCTTTGAAGCAGACCCGGTTACATTGTTTATGGAAGATTTGCCGCCTATGTATGAGTGATGTGAAGGCACAGAAAAGTTATTTTATATGAAAAATTTTGCAATAATCGAACAGGCGCCGAGCGTCTTACTTCGCAAATGAAAAAATCGATAGGAATCGATAAGATATGTCTAAACTCGTCGGATGTGGGATTTGGGTGTTGTATCGCACGCCAACATAATCTGCTACGAACTTGATAACTAAGCATGGTGTTATAAAAGAAATACCGGTTAAATGTAGGGGTATTATGAAGAGATTTGTTTTATTTCAGATTTTTGCAGTTTTTGTTTTGATTAATGTAGATGTATTCGGAGATTCGGCGGATGATTACTGGCCAACGTGGCGCGGGCCAAATTGCACGGGAGTCTCTCCAAAAGGTAATCCGCCGTTAACGTGGAGTGAAACGGAAAATGTTAAATGGAAGGTTAAGCTGACCGGGGACGCTTCGAATGCTTCGCCGGTTATCTGGAAAGACAAAATATTTTTCCAGACGGCGATAAAAACTGAAATGCAGGGTAAACCCGATGCGCAGAGCACAACTGAGGGAGGAAGAGGTGGAAGAGGTCCCGGTGGTTCACCTCCGACCAATATCTATAAATTCAACCTCGTTTGTTTGGACAGGAATTCCGGCAAACAGTTATGGGAAAAAACAGTACGAGAAGTTTTACCTCACCAGGGACACCATGCCAATCACGGTTTCGCTTCTTTCTCGCCGGTAACGGACGGTAGGCTTATATGGGCGAATTTTGGCTCACGAGGTGTACATTGCTTTGACTTGGAGGGCAATCTGAAATGGAGCAAGGATCTTGGCCGGATGAATACGGTTATGGGTTTTGGTGAGGGTGGCTCGCTGGCCGTGGCGGGTGATGCGGTAATTGTCGTAAGAGATCAAGAGGGAGATTCTTCCATCGTTGCGCTAAACAAGGAGACGGGTGATGTTATCTGGAAAAAAGATCGCGATGAACCCACTTCCTGGGCCACACCGTTAGCGGTTGAAGTGAACGGAAGGACTCAAATTGTCACCAGTGCAACAAACCTGATTCGCAATTATAATCTCGAAACGGGAGATATTATCTGGCAGTGTGCCGGCCAGACCAGAAATGTGATTCCTTCGCCGGTGGCCGGTTTTGGCATGGTTTTTTGTACAAGCGGTTACCGGGGCAGCTCTTTACAAGCAATCGAATTGGGTCGGAAAGGCGATCTGAGTGATACCGATGCGGTTAAATGGTATGTCAAGGAGGCAACGCCTTATGTGCCGTCACCGCTCCTTTACGGCGATAAGCTTTATGTCTGTTCGGTCAATCAGCCGGTCATATCCTGTTACAATGCCAAAACCGGAGAGGCTTACTTTATCAAGGAGCGATTGCCGGATATCAACGAAATCTATGCATCGCCTGCCGGAGCGGCGGGTCAAGTTTACTTTATAGGCCGAAACGGCGTAACCTGTGTACTAAAAAATTCTGAGAAAATCGAGGTCCTTGCCATAAATACCTTAAATGATAAAGTTGACTGTTCGCCTGCTTTTGTAGATAATGATATGTACATAAAAGGTAAGGAGAATTTGTATTGCCTGACTAACTCGAAATGATAACCTTTTTTGGGAGAAAACATTATGAAAAATCAAACATTTAACAAGGCAGCCCTGTATTTCTCGCTGATGCTTATCGTTGTGCTGGCGGCGCAGGTCCTTGCCCAGCCGTCATCTTCCCGCGGGACTCGCGGAAGAGGAATATACGGCGACTGGCAGGTCAAGGTCCAGTTCGGTGAGCGACAGATGGAATCAATTCTGTCGTTTTCCAGAGACAGCGATGGCAATACGACAGGGCAATGGATCAGTTTCTTCGGAACTAACGATCTAAAAGATGTCAAATTCGAGGAAAACAAGCTCAGCTTTGTCCAAGTTGTCCGATTCGGAGACAACGAATTCACCCAGAATTTCGCCGGTACGATCGAGGACGGAAAGATAACCGGGGTTCTGACCAGTGACAGGGGTGAGTCCAAGCTCGAGGGTATGAGAAGCCCGCGCATGCCCAGGGCCGTCGGAAACTGGGAGTTGAAATACAAATTCGGCGATCGAGAAATGACAACTACGTTCGCTGTTAAAGCCGGCAAGGAAGGCGAGCTGACGGGCCAATGGCAGAGCCAGCGGGGCGAAAGTAAGATTACAGATCTGCTATACGAACGGGGCAAGCTGACCTTCAAACGAGAAGGCACATACCAGGACCGCAAGTTCGAATCTACGTTCGAGGGAACGATTCAAAGAGATACGCTTACCGGCGTAATTAAATCGGAGAGGGGAGAGGTGCCTGTTGAAGGAACACTAATTGGTGCTCCCCTTATCGGCACGTGGAATCTCGATATCGAATCCGAACAGGGTACTCGCAAGCAAAGATTGGTAGTAAATCCGGACATGAGTGGCTTGTACGGAGCTATTGCCCTGAAAAAGGTCGATCTGGAAGGCGACAAAGTAAGCTTCAAGACCGTAATGCAATTCGGCGACCAGGAATTCGAGATGAGCTTTCAGGGAAAACTGGCTGAATCGAAGCTTACAGGTGAATTGACTACGTCCAGAGGCACCCAGAAGATTAAAGGTACCAAGGTTGTACGTACATTCAGAAGGCGCAATACAGGGCAATGAAACTTGTTTTTTGAGATTGCCGGAACAATCATAAGCAACTGAAACAGTTGCGATTCTCCGGCCGGCCGGAACAGTAAAACCGAGCGAACCTATGTATGCTGTTTGCAATCGGGTATGGCTGTACTGAAGTGAGGATCGTGTGTAAGTTTTGATCTTTGCCGTAAAAGTGCATTTTTAGGACTTAATCAC
>CAZHBL010000015.1:0-23050 GCA_964530105.1 uncultured Pirellulales bacterium
GAAAACTGCCTATGCAACAGCCAAACGCAAAGATAAAAACAAACCAAATCCAATCCGGTACTGCCACAATAATCCTTTTATTATTTATAGTGATTAATAAAATAAAAATTCATTCTTGGTAGGGTGGGCAATGCCCACCAGCTTCGATAATGGTGTGCTTTGCACACCCTACACAAAACTCTCGACCATCCCCAAAGCCTGCGGCTTTGAGGCTGCCACCCATTCGTTTTCCATCAATTCTATTGGGTGGCAGCCTCATCCCGATTGTTGTTTATCGGGATGGGGATGGCTATTCGTTGGCTTCATAAAGCACCTTTCCTTTTTCAAGGATTTCCTGCATAAAGCAGTCACCCATTTTTATCCGCTGATGTACTTTTTCCGGAGTCCTGATGAGAATGTCCACGGGAAATTGCGGCCGCAACTTCATTCGGATTTCTACGGATTTGTCAACACCTCTGCCTTTGAAGGGCCCAATGACTAACAAATCAACATCAGAATCGGCAGTAACTTTGCCATGAGCATAAGAGCCGAACAGAATTACTCGTTCAGCGCCAAATTGCTCACCGATTCGCCTGCCGAATTCCTTTATTTTGTTTATTGCAGACATACCCATCTACTTAATTTGTACATTGTGTAATTATTTTTTCTTATTGACTATTGCGGCGACTTTCGCGGGGAGGCCGAACAGGCGTATAAAGCCGGTTGCATCTGTCGAGTCGTATTCTGCGCCCATCTTGAAGCTCGCCAGGTCGATCTGGTAGAGGCTGTTCGGGCTTTTTATGCCTGCCGGCGTGCATTGGCCTTTGAAGAGTTTCATCCTGACTTCACCGGTCACGTTGCGCTGGGTCACATCAACAAACGCGTCAAGTGCCTCGCGTAACTGCGAAAACCACAGGCCGTAATAAACCAGCTCGGCATATTTCAGGGCGATCTGCTGTTTGTAATGCAAAGTCTCCCTATCCAGCGTCAAAGTCTCCAGGGCATTGTGGGCTGCCATAAGAATAGTGCCGCCCGGCGTCTCATATACACCCCTCGACTTGATGCCGACCAGCCGGTTTTCGACCAGGTCCGCCTGGCCGACTCCATGCTTACCGCCAAGTTCGTTCAGGGCTTCGATAAGTTTAATGCCACTGGTCAGTTTGCCGTTAAGCTTAACTGGAATGCCTTCGAAGAAACCGATTGTTACATAGTCCGGCTTATCGGGCGCCTTTGAAACCGGACGGGATATCACGAATAAATCGTCTTTGGGCTCATTCGCGGGATCTTCGAGGTCCGCTCCTTCGTGGCTGATATGCCAGAGGTTCCGGTCGCGAGAGTAGATTTTCTTCTTGGTCTGGTCTACGGGGATTTTGTGTTTTTTGGCGTAATCGACCGCCGCCTCGCGGGAAGTGAGCTTGAAATTCGGGTCCTTCCAGGGAGCGACAATTTTCAGGGATGGATCCAGCGCCATAAAGGTCACTTCGAACCGCACCTGGTCGTTGCCTTTGCCTGTTGCGCCGTGAGCGACGGCTGTGGCGCCTTCGGCGTGGGCGACATCCACCTGATGCTTAGCGATTAACGGCCGGGCGATGCTTGTTCCCAGCAGGTATTTGCCTTCATAGACCGCACCCGCCTTGAGCATCGGCCAGACATAATCCTGGACAAATTCCCTGCGCAGGTCCTTGACGATGCATTTAGTCGCCCCACTTGCCAGTGCCTTGCTTTTAATGCCGGCCAGTTCGTCGCCCTGGCCCAACTCGGCCGCGAATGCAATCACTTCGTAACCATAAGTTTCCTTCAGCCACGGCAGAATCACGCTGGTATCCAGCCCGCCGCTGTATGCCAGTACCACTTTTTCAGCTTTGCTTTTACTCTTAGCCATTTAAAAATGTCCTAAATTTGGGCTTAAAACTGCTATTTTCAGCCTGCTAACTTACCGCAGGTCCACTCTCCCTGAGAATTATATCGGCAATCCGCGGCAAAAACAATCAAAAGCATAAGAAATGCGAGGAATTCAGCCGAATCGGCGTTTTCGATTCTCTTAGTTATAAGGTAGACAGCGTTTAGAGAATTTCCGCGCTTTTCTTCTTTTACTTTGCCCTTAAACCTCTGAAAACCGCTTTTACATAAAAATTTGTTAAGAAATCCAAAAAACATCGTCAATTTTGACACATTTATGGTACTAATATTATAGGAAAGCAGAAAAAAAGCAACTGCCGATCAGCAGCGGGAAATGTATGGCCGGAATATATGGTTGTTGGCAATGCCGTTTGACGGGCACCTTTGGAATAATCGGTAGAGACTAACATACGGCGAGATGTTGAGTTCTGGATGAATAAGGGGTTTTTGTGCGCATGCCATAGCTGGTACGTTAGGAAGCAGAACCATGGGCAGTCTCAAAGGAAAAATAGTAAATAGTCATTCGTCAATTTATGGCTCAATCATCGTAAATCCAAAGGCATTTACGCTAATAGAGCTTTTGGTAGTTGTTGCCATTATTGCGCTGCTCATGGCGATATTGTTTCCGGCTCTGCAGCTTGTTGAAAGGCATGCCCAGGTAATCGTTTGTCAATCGAATCTGAACCAGTGGGGTAAGGTACTGAACATGTACACCGAGGACAGCCAGGGACGCCTTCCCCCGCGTGAAACCGGTGCGATATGGCTTCTGCGCGGCTCAGCACCCAGCGAAGATACCCCCCTTAAGCCCGACTTGTACAACAACGTTCGGACTGATGGTATCGCCTGCTGCCCCGTGGCCGTCAAGCCCCTTGATGATAAAGGGGGTGGGACTCTTACTGAAAGCAGCCCCTTTGCCCCGCCATGGCGTGTGCGGACAAGGTGGGGCAGCACACTTAGAGCCTGGAAGATAACAGAACCTGGTCCGACCTTTCTATGCAGCTACGGATTCAACGGTTACTTAATCGACCGCCCATTTTTTCCTATCAGGCAAGTCCGCCGCGATCCGCGAGGTCTGGATGTTCTCTCCATCGGGCAAAGAGGCAGCATCCCGGCACTTTTAGATTCCGCTTTACCCGTTGCTTATCCTCGCTTGAGCGAAGGGCCGCCACAGACGCAAACAGCGGGCGGCAACGATATGAAATCCTTCTGCATAAACCGGCACGATGGCTATATAAACGGCTTGTTCTTAGATTGGTCTGTAAGGAAGATCGGGCTCAAAGAACTCTGGACATTGAAGTGGCATGCGGAGACGAATACAGCGGGTCCCTGGACCAGGGCCGGCGGAATGAAGCCCGAGGACTGGCCGGATTGGATGAAGAACTTTAGAGACTACTGAAAATGGTTGCTTAAAGAGGCATAGAATTATGCTCAAAGGCAAAGGATTTACGCTCATAGAGCTTTTGGTCGTGATTGCAATCATTGCTCTGTTAATAGGAATCCTGACACCTGTTCTGGGCAGAGTCAGGCAAGTTGCCTTCCGGATGACCTGCGGGACAAACCTTTATGGTATCGGCAAGGCCATGCTTATCTATGCCAGAGATTATCAGGGTGAGTTCCCATGTTCAGGTAGCAGAGAATCCGCTTTTGACCCTGCTATACCTGACTGGACAGCCCGCGATCCACGTGCTGCTTTTGGTTTAAGCGCTACTTATGCCGGTGGCACTGCAAGTATTTCATCCTGCTTCTATCTTTTGGTAAAGTATGCCGATGTAACGCCCAAGTCATTCGTATGCAAAGGCGATTCCGGAGCCACGGAATTCAAGCTTTCCGAATTTGCCGCTGACATTTTCGCTGATACTGAACTTATTGATGTCTGGGATTTCGGCCCACACAGTGCCGACCATCAGCCAACCATGCATTGCAGCTACTCTTATCATAAGCCTTTCAATATGGGTCGTTATTCTGGTTTGTACGATTTAACTATCTCAAGCAATCCTGCTATGGCGGTAGCTGCCGACCGGAATCCGTGGATAAAGTCACCAGCGGCAGAGGCCAAAGATTTTTCGCTCTTCACGCCGGACTTGCCACCACTGTACAACGGTTCATCAGAGCAGGCAATGTATGGAAATGCTATTGCTCACCAGGAGGTTGGGCAAAATGTTCTGTTTGTGGATGGCCACATGGCTTTTGAGAAGCGATCTTTTTGCGGTGCTGATAATGATAATATTTATACATTTTCGTATGAAGTTGACGCAAAAGGCATGCCACCTCGGAATCCAACGAATAGACCTCGCAACCAAAAAGACTCATACTGTGTGCACGATGGCTTATAAGAAAAAGAATCAGCACAACCGCAACCACTTCCAGGATAACGATAAGCTACATGTATTTTCATTCAGTTTTGCTGGTCCCTTTGTGCAATTACGAAGAAAGCCGAGACCAGCATGAAAAAAGGTTCTTTATCCGCTTGAGCAAAACGCAACAGTCCAGCCCGTAATACTTGCTCAGCAATATGAGAATCTATTTCAATGTCCTGGCTATTGTGAATCTTTGAATTTTATTTCGGGCATTTCTCTGCCGAGTTGTTTGTATGTTGCTTCGAGCGTTTCACGGAATCTGTCACGCTGCATCCTTTCGACGTGGCCGTCGAGGAACAGGGCATTGATAGTGTCCTTACAATATTCCGGATTTTCATAGGCGACAATCTGCGTCGCGGGGGATCCGGTATTCATTGTTTGGCCGCTTACGTAAATATAGCTCGGCCCGGCAAAACCTTTGGGCTTGAGAGGCGATTCGAGTACTTTGGAATCTTTATAGTACTGCTTTGCCTGCTCTAAACTGTCCGGCAGCTTTCCATCATGTTCGTCGGCATACATGATGACCGCCAATCCCAACTGTTTCATATTCGTCATGGACACAGCATGTCGGGCCTGCTGGCGCGATCGCGCAAGGGCCGGCATCAATATCCCGGCCCCTATAGCGCCGCCGGCCACCGCTCCCAGAGACGGTTCAATTCCAGCTCCGCGGTAATGCCCCCGAAGCCCCTGGTCATCGAACCGGCAGTATTGGCACGAAGGCCCCATATCCTGGGCGATATGTGACAGTTGCGGCAGGACAAACGGCAGTTTCAGGCCGGCATTCGAAGCGAACATAGTCGCCATCGGCCAGAATTGCTGTGCCGCCGTGGTTAACTGGGTAAACTGAAGCTTGGAGTCACCATATTTGAAAGATAACAGATTGTCCGGCAGTTTGGTTGTTACTTTCTTAAAGCCATCCGTGCTGCGAATCGAATTTGTACCTGAATTGATTTGATTAATAGCCGATGTGAGCAGCGCCGGATTAGAACCGATTACGACCTGCTCACCCACCACTGTCCAACTTGGCATGATCTGGGCCATAGCCAGCGGCATTACCGCCCAGGTATACACGGTACGTCCATCCTGAACCTGTGAGCTGACCTGCACCATCCCCTCGCTTTTCTCGGCGGCGAACTTTCCCAGGGCAACCAGCGACTCTTCCCACAGTTTTGCATCCTTTAGCTTGGCGATTATTACAAATCCGCCCTGGGGTGACTGCATCGTCGCACCGCCGGGAAGAACGTAGAAAAGCATCGGCCCGCTGAGGCTTTCCAGCAGGCCCTGACGAATCTTGAAATTCAATTCCGCCTCGACTGCGGCGATTCCCTGTTCGACCTCAATGAAATCGTCGCCGATAACGGTTCTGCTAGCATCCATAACCGTGTCATATATTCCCGCCATGTCCCAATTTACTGCCGTGGCGCTTATTGCTCCGGGATCGGCCATATCGAACATCGAAAGATTTATCGTTTTGAAATTTGCAAACAGGCCCGTTCGTGGCTGCGGCATTTCCAAAAGACAATTACCAACTATATCCTGGCCGGCAAAGCCCACTCTTTCTGTAAAAGACTTGACGTTACTTAAGCCGAGTTCCCTGATTGCCGTTTCGACTGCACCAAATTCCTGCTCGCCGCCTGACATCCTTGCGATCGTACTTAAAATATCGAATATCTTCTCACGGTTGATATGAAGTACAAGGGCATCGCCGGAGCCGGGGACATTTTGAAGGTAAGCCGGTGTAGGCCTGCTCCCTTTGTTCTGCACGTACTTCAGGGCCAGCCCTTCACTGTCGTTTATAGCAAAGACAAAATAATTACCGACCCAGCCCCAGTATCCTGGAACGTCTCCGGCAGCTTTTGGGCCGTGCATCTTAACCGAGCCGACGTCGATTTCGATGATGTCGCCTTCATCCGCGAACGATTCCAGCTTCGCGAGTGACGAGGCAATTACGTCTATACGCGGTCCGGCGTCAAGAATGGCGAAGCCGTAGAGCGGTGGGCCCTGGGCGTTATCTTTTCGAGCGGCACCAATCACAAACGGCCTTGACGTGACCTGGCGAATAATGCCTTCTATCAAATTGACACCTTCATCATTCAATTGCGGCATTTCCTGGACAGCTTTCGTCAGAAGCTCTTTCTTGATGGCTTCGCGAAACGTTATCACTCCCGGATCGTTCCATATCCGGCCTAAAAAGGTTTTCTCAAACGTGGATTTCAGGTTATCGCCGCCGCTGGTTGCGACGAATCCGATAACGTCGTCGGGCATCATAGTCAATAACTGTTCGGCGGCGGAAGTAGATGATTGGGCTTTTACAGGGCAGGCCAGGCTAATGAGCAGCAACTGCACGCAAAAGGCCGATAAAAGAACTTTTGAATTAGACATAATCGTTCCTTTCCACTGAATAGGGTCGTAATTTCACTAAATTACCAACTTGTAAACCTATCTTAATGCTTCAACGGGAGAATGTGAACATTATTCCGCATAAATTTCAGCAAACATGAAACTATCACGAACAGGACAAACATGAAGGGATTAAGCTGCAAAAGCGAAGAAAAATCCCTTATCCGGGTTTTTACACAGTAATAATAACACCCTCACGCCGGGCAATTTCGAGGATAGGTCTGCTCCCATCGGTTTCCCACTCCTGCTCCCCGCAGGGAATCGGCTCGATACGGTTGTCGCTGATGGTTGCTCGCCATAGCGCTTTCACGAGCGAGATTTCCCTTACGCCGTCGAATTCCGGAGCGATCACAATCAGGTCGATATCACTATATTCGTCGGCCCGGCCCAGAGCAAAGGAACCAAACAGAACAGCCCGATTGGCATGAATGCCTAGAGCCGGCAATGAGGCCAGGTATCGCTTTACTTTAGCTATAACTGTTTCTTCAACCATACTAACATCTCTTTAGCTCTCGATATTTCATCCCGTGCAAAGCCTGGATCAACCGGGACTTGCTCAGAGTCAGGATACCGTCCTTCCAACTGATAGGCACCAAATTCGCGGAGGAATCCTTCCCGTTCCGCGTCGAGTTTGAGTTTGGCCATTTCAGCCAGACGAATGAGATTGTGTATGCGCGGCGGAATATCTTTCGTCTGTCGGGTCACGTGTGCCTTTAGCATCTTTTCAATAGCAAGATGCGCAAAGAACAAACTATGACGCAAATGCCCTTTTTCCAGTAGGGATTCCGCCGCAGCAAAGTCCTCGTCGCTGCTCGTTCTCCAGTAGCCAACCTGTTTCGGAACATCAACCATACTAATTATTCCAATTTCACAAGCAAAATATCACGGAAACGTTGTGCTAATTCGACCTCACGATTCTGCTCGTTCATAGAGAACTTTCCCGTATTTATCTGCAAAGTAGACGATATTATTTACTACGGAGCGCCAGCGAGTGTATTCGTCCGGCGTCCTGACAATAATATCAAAGCTGCAGGGGACATCAGCTAACAGACGCCTGACAGCACAATAACGTTCAGGTGGTGATAGAGAAGTATCAGCAATCACCAGCAGGTCGATATCTGAATCTGTCGATGGTGTACCTTGAGCATACGAACCAAATAGTATCACACGTTCGGCCCCGAACTGGCGCCCAATCCGCTGTCCAAACTCTTTTATTTGACTCATCGCAACCATTTATATCTTTCTCACTCTCACTGTCATTCCTGCAAAAGCAGAAATCCACGCTCCCTACTCCTCGATTATATCAATAATATCAATTACAGAGCAATAATCAAATCCACAAGTGCCAATACCCAAGGAGCATAGTCATGCTTTGCAGTATAATTTATTATGAGGAATTGTCTTGCTCCATTTGGAGGAGGATATCTTCCAGCTTATCTGTGTTCAATTGAGTAAAATCTGGTGTTGCTTTGAAAATATTCCTGATTATTGTTCGAAATCTAATTTCTATCGGCAAAAGCATTTCCTTAAAGATAATGTGCATTATCCCTACTTGGTTGGCGTCTGTCCAAGGCAATGGTTTTATTTTTCCTTCCCAATAATAAAGAACCTGTTTAGAAATCGAATATGTTAAGTTATCCAAAAAGCCCTGCAATAATTTCTTATTCCTCAATTCATAAGTTATTTCTCGATGATTCCAATCTACCAGTATGCCTCCATATTCTTCCATCCTTTTATCAAGAATGCTATCAAAAGTTTTCTTGTCCATACATACTGTTTCAAGCGTGTCATCAGCAACAAAATTAACTAGTGTTTCAAACATATCATCGGCAATAAAATCAAAAAGTGGCCTTCTGAGTTTCTCTTCTTGGTCTGCTGCTATGAAATAGTCCAGTTGAAAAAGGAGATACGAAAATATTTCAAATGTGGGATAGATAGGATTAATCTCCTTTTCGTTTGGAAAAGCACCGAGAGCGTCCTTCTGCAGGCCCGTTCTTAGCTGTTCTACCATAGCCCTGACGGTGACTCTGAACATATCATTCATCATTTCAAAATTCTTTTGCATGAGCGATCAACCTTGTTGGACTTTCATATTTTCTAAATCCATTCTACTTCAAACCTGCCAGCTTGGTAACCTTCAGCCAGCCTGCAAAACTTAATTTGAGGTAGCAAAATCCGATCAAACGGGTAATTGGGATTAGAATGAAGGCAACCTACTATATTCGGTGAAAATGAACCAAACCCACAAAGCAATACTGCAGAAACTGGGTTCCTCGCATGTTCAATCCATTTTGGCGAATCCTTTGAGGGCCGAATAAATGCTGAATTTTCCAATCGTGTAATTTCGTATGTATTCCCAATCGGTTCGCTGGTATTGGTGTTTATTTTACGCGTTATATATGTAGTTCCGGTTAGCAACTCCTCAGCAGCCAACTCATCGAAGCAGCAATCACTTGCTTGAGAATGTAATGTCGCTACTACAACAACACAGGGAGCTTTCACTTTATTACATTGTGGAGTCTTGTTGCAAACCTCATAACGAAATTTATCTGTCATGTCTTCGTAAGCATAATCATCGACATCTGGGCTATGGAATGGGTTTAAACCGCTGTCTTTTGTTGCAGCTTCAATAGATACACAGGTCACTTCGACGTAGAAGCTTCTTTCGTTTTTACTACATAGAAAGTCAGGACCACCACTCGAAAGTTCATCATGAGGCTCAACTTTCACCTGATTTTCAGAAAGTAATTTCTGTGTAGCAGCTTCACAAATCGCAGCTTCTGGATCAGCCTTTAACAGCCTTTCCCACTTGGTTGCGTGTGCGCTATCAAAAAGTCTCAGCCAATTACGATGGCCTGTAATTTCCTCCTCATACTGTTCTATCATTTTAGTGAAGGTGCCCATATTATTTGTCCAGCAATGAATCGCAGACGACCTTTCGCATGAGTTCCGGGTTGGCGTCGGTGCTGGTGAAGAGTTTGAATTGTGCCATGGCCTGGTTTACGAACATTGAGATGCCGTCGATTGTTTTCATTCTTTTCTTTTTGGCCTCTTTGAGCAGCAGCGTCTGGGCGGGATTATAAACCGTATCGAAGACCGTCATTCCTCTCTTGAGGAGTTCCTTCGGCACCGGCGTCGCCTCGACGTTCGGGTGCATTCCGATACTGGTGCAGTTTATCAGCAATTTTGCATCGAGACTCTTCAAATCGTCCAGCGGCGCGAACTCGCAATCGAATTCGGCGGCGAGCTTTTGGGCTTTTTCGATTGTTCGGTTGTAAATTCTGATTTGTGCCCCGGCGTCACTTAACCCGGCTACAATCGCCCTTGATACACCACCCGCGCCGACCACCGCGACCGGCAGGCCGTCCAGTTTGGCTTTGGTTATTTTCATGCCGGACGTAATCGCATCCAGTGCCCCGGCGTAATCTGTATTATAGGCTTCAAGCTTGCCGTCCGGGCCGACGAGCAGGGTATTCGCCGCTCCGATCTTCTGCGCAAGCGGCTCGACGTAACCGCGACTTGCCCGGACGTAAGCCAGGGCATTTTGCTTGTGCGGGATTGTGATGCTGAAGCCGCGGAAGTTCAGCCACTTTCTAAGCAGGGCCTGATGTATAAACGAGTCGAATTCCTGCCGGCCCCCTTCCACTAACAGCGGCAGATAGAGCTTGTTCATCTGTTTGTCGCCGAAGCACGCATTATGTATCGCCGGGCTGAGCGAATGCCCGACCGGGTCGGCAATCACGCCGTAAAGCCTGGTCTCGGTATCTATATAATCGTAGCGGTATAATTGTATGAGGTCTTTGATGGTCAACTGGCCCGGCGCCGTGGCGTTTATCTCGTCGATGCTTGCGAAAGTGAGAAAGCAGCCGAGCTTTTTAGCGAGAATTCTGCTGATAAGCCCGCCGGGGCCCATGCAGAAGATAATTCGCTCGGCACTGGTCTGGTGCAGCAAATCAAAAGCCTCGAAGCAATCGGTGATATGATTAGCAACGTAAATAAGTTTGGGTATCGCAACGGGACATACGTTCAGGATCTTACGATACAATTTTCCAATGTTGTCGAATTTTGTCTCGAAGTTATGTGCCGATAGTATCAGGCGACCTTTCGAGCTTTGCGAAAGCGCCAGCCTGATTTTTTCCTGGCCTTCGATGGAGATAAAGTTTTCGTACTCGAAGTCGATGAATTCCGCCCCGGCTTTCAGGGCGGCCGCAAGGATATCCACACGCAGCTTCTGTGGATAATCAATCGCCCCGCCCTGCTGCTTGTCACGGCAGGTTACAATTATAGGGAGTTTTTTGTCGCCGGCGTTTTTTATCCCGGCAATCAGTTTCTTAACCAGATCGACGTTAAGGTTCTCAAGGTAATCAGCTCGCAGCTCAAGTATATCTGCCCCTGTCGTCCGAGCGGATTCGATTTGCGTCCCCGCCTGGTCGATGTTTCTCGCTGCTATGGGAACGGCCAATTTAGTCTCCATAACCGGAATATATAGCAGCGAGCGCTTCCGAAAGCAAGTGTAAAAAAATAATCGGCCTCAGATGTCGCGTATCCGGCCAATCCTGCTGATCGCTAACAGCAGTCCCCAAACAGGCTCTTAAGCCATTTCATCACCTCCGGATTGTCTGGGTCCGGCACCTTGAAGACGAATTCTTGGCCTCTGCCGTCGCTGTCGAACGGCACATATCCATTGTTGCACTGCCAATTTTTATTCTTGCGAGATGGGAGCGTGAATCCAGGCAGATTGTTTTGGAGCCATTTGGGCAAACACCAGTGAGCCCTGGCTTTTTCCTCTGGAGCTGTCAGTTGTAGTGAGCGCTTAAAGCATGGGAAAGTGCCAGCACCACGCACGGAAAATCCATCCAAAATCAGGTGTTCGGCTGCGATATAGATTTTATTATTGGTGTATATATTTCTATTGTTGGCGCGTATGTTTCTATTGACGATGTGGGGATGATAATGCAGCCACATTGGAAATTCGTCCTGATGCTGATTCTTTTGCACATCAAGGATTCGTTCGATCTGAAGCCAACCAAAGATCACATGTAGTTTTTTCCCGCCCTTCCTGGGTTGGAGATAGCGCAATTGGCTGTTCTCATATCTGGTGCGTCGAAACCATCCAAAGAAAAGAAACAAATCACCTTTCTCAACTTTATTATTATCGAGGATGCCTGCGGGCGGGCCTTGTTGACCCAATGTTCGCATCCAGCCTTGTACTCGAGGCTCGAAGCGGTTTCGGTCGAGATCCGGGTCAAGGTGCGAAGGTCGGTTGGCATCGAATCGGCCGTTGCTCAGTCGGTTGATAATCTCACTGATCGGTTGCCCGTCGAATTTCAGGTGGGTGTAAGGAATGCCGACCTCGCCGTTCGCCATTTGCTCTGGGGTAACGGGAATCGGCAGGGAAAGCAGTCTGCCGCATGGCATTATCGGGCTGGGAATCTCTCCGTTGTCCTTGCTGCTGTCGAATCCCTTTCTGCTGAGAATGATTCTCATACGTTATCCCCCTTTCTTTTACATTTGAAACGGAGTGCACATTTACGTGATGCGCTTCTGCCTAAAATTGTTGGGTGGCCTCCTGCAATTTGGTGGCAGATATGTCTGCCATCTCAGACTGGCTCACCTCAAATTCCGAGTTTCCAGTAAATGGATTTGTTCGGACAGTAACAAAGACTTTTGCTCCTCTTTCAAATACAGCGTATCCTCCAAATTTGAAAGGAGGTAATACCGGCTGCAAATCTACACTCTTGCAGTGGTCATCCAACAATAATTTAATGCGAGGGTTTTGATTTAACCAATTCTTCACTGCGTCGTTTGCTTGTTCTATTGTGGACGGCATCATTACAGTGCTATAAACTATTGCCAATGCAACGAGAAGAACCGCCAAGACAGCAAGGCTGCATTTATTACCAATTGATGCTTTTTTACTTGCTCTTGTCTTGGCTCCGCAACTTGGACAGCTTTTTGCTCTATTACTTATTTGTTTACTACATTCTTGACATTCGACAAGGGCCATATCAGTTACCCCCTTTCATAATATAGGTACGTTTTTCGCTGGCTTTTTAAACTGTTTTTCTTATTCCCTGTGAACTCGTTTTGTTCTCTTGGTTCCTAATTCGAAATACCTTTCAGATATCCATCGCGTGTCTCCCTTAGAAAATGTTGAAATCAGAAACCAAGACGACATTCTCCTCCAATAGTGCTGCCAGTACCTTGATTTGCACCATGCCATCTTTGCATTCGTAATATAAGTAATACGCATAATCGCTGCTGATAAACTGCTTGCGCTGGGGCTGCCCAAACACTCTGTAGAAGACATCTGCGCTGAAGTATTCCCCGCGTTCATCAACGTTCAGGTCATCTGCTCCGCGGGTCCAGCCTTCAAGTAGTTTCTTGACTTCCTCGGCGGATTTGTCGTCGAGCCTCCCGGCACCGATACGAAGGAGACGCTCTCTGCTTTCGCGGAACGCAAGTCGGATATCCTCGGCTTGCTTCTGCACCTGAACCTGCATATCTTCCTTTTGCTTGGCCTCCGCTTCCTGAGCTTGCTCATACTCTAGCAAAACTTCGGTAGCTGCCTTTTTTATATCGTCGCTCGTAGCCTGTTCTCCAAGAAATCTCAAAGCATCCGTATCGCGATAGCCATAGACTTCAATGCCTTTCAGCAAAAACGTTAACATCTCTCGCTCAATCACCTCTTTCTCATTTCCCTCCGCATGTTCCCATAGCTTGTCCAAGTCTTGCCAATACGAATAGCAATCATATATGTCACCTGGGCATCTATCACGCGCCCTAGCCAGTGCATCATCTAACGAGGACGTACCCTCCCCTCCCACCTCATACTGACTACAGCCTCCTGAAAACAGGAGCATAAGAAATAACGTAAATATCGTTTTAGTTCTCATTTTTTCCACCTTTCCACAAAGTAATATTGACATAGGTTATTCAGAATGATTCACGGAGACCCCATTAAAAGATACAGGATATCGCTTCTACGCGTGATATCGACTGGCAAGCGAGACGAGATAAGGAGAAAACAAGAAAAATTTTTCGTCCGCATAACGCATGGTATATAGGGAGAGACGATATCTATCCTTGGCTGAGCTTGTCAGGGCCGCAAATCAGGCCACCTCTACCTCTTTCGGTGCCCACCTTATGGGATTGTATTGACTTTTTATCAGCCCAACTGGCGAAGCCAAATCCGGGACTGACGTCCGTCTGTCCCATCCGAGATATAGCTTAGAATTATCGGGAAAGTTTTGCAACGCGATTGCAAATAGGTTATACTATCAATTTTGCGTTGTTGACGAAACTTGGTGTGTTGGATTCGGACTTGTTTTAGGGTCGAGTCTGAATTTTTTAGAAATCCGTTGGTTTTGGATAGATGTTAGAGCAAAAGATTAAAATACCGGCTACGCCCGGGGGCGGCTACCCGATAAGAGTCGGCACGGAGATCCTCGGCTCATTGTGGCCTCGAATAGAAGCCGATTTTGCCGGGTACAACAAGTTTGTCGTCACCGATGAAAATCTGGTCTCGGCGGGCCATTTGCAGAAGCTCCTGGGGCAAAACAATGTTCCCGCTTTCATCATAAGCCCTGCCGGCGAGACTTCGAAGAATATAGATACGGCGGTCTCCATAATAGAGGCAATGGAAAAAGCATATCTCGGCAGAGATACGCTCGTTGTCGCTCTCGGCGGTGGAACAGTCGGCGACATCGCAGGATTTGCGGCGGCCGTTTTCAAAAGAGGCGTGCCGGTCCTCCAGATACCGACGACCACCGTTGCCCAGGCCGATTCATCCGTCGGCGGAAAAACCGGGGTCGATTCCAGCATAAGCAAGAACGCATTCGGTGCGTTCTGGCATCCTGCCGCTGTTTATATCGACGTAGCAACTCTTGCGACGCTGGATGACAGGCAATTCCGTGCCGGGCTTGTCGAATCCGTAAAGCATGCAATTATCGCTGATAGTGAATATTTCGATTTTCTCGAAAGCAACCTCGATGCGGTTCTTGAACGAAAGCCGGATGTGCTGGAAAAAGTGGCATATTGGAACTGCAAAATTAAGGGCGGTGTCGTCGAGGCCGATCCAAATGAGAAGAACTTAAGAAGGATTCTCAACTACGGCCATACTATCGGACATGCGGTTGAGGCGGCCAGCGGTTTCGGGCTGCTTCACGGCGAGGCCGTCGCTATAGGTATCATCGCAGCGGGCCTGATCGAGATAGAAATGAAACTGGCCGAGCCCGGCAGGCTTGAGAGAATCCGGCAAATCCTCGAAAAACTCGATGTCCCGGTAACATTGCCGGAGGATTTGGCCGATAAAGACTTGATTGATCTGATAAAACGCGACAAAAAAGCAGTAAATAAATGGCCAAGATTCGTCTTAATCAGTAAAATAGGCCAGGTTTATTGTCACGATGGACAGTATGCTGTCGATGTCGCTCCTGAGTTGGTGAAAAAAGTATTTAATAAACTTTAGATAACATTTGTTAAAGGTTAGGACATGTACAGAGAACAAATCAAAGTACTCGATTGCACAATCAGAGACGGCGGACTTATCAACAACCATTACTTCACAGACGACTTTGTCCGTGCGGTTTACCAGGCACTGTCAAAAAGCGGTGTCGATTATATGGAATTCGGCTATCGAAGCAGCAGAGAGTTGTTCCCCCCCGAAGATTACGGGGCGTGGAAATACTGCGATGACGAAAAGATCCGGCAAGTAATCGACGGCATCGAGTCCGATGTAAAGATCAGCGTTATGGTGGATTCATATCGCGTCAAAGAGCAGCAGTTCGCTCCGGCAGACGAAAGCCCGGTCGATATGTTCAGGGCTGCCACCTATGTCAAGTATATCGACAGTGCCATCGAGCTTATCAATAAATGTCACGATCTCGGCTACGAAACGACCTGCAATATCATGGCCATATCCAAGGAGATAGAGCCTGACCTGGTCGAAGCGCTGGATCAGCTCGCAAAAACGCCTGTTGATGTGGTCTACGTGGTCGATAGCTTCGGAGCGTTGTATTGCGAGCAGATAGAGTATATGGTTAAACTTTATCAAAAGCACCTGCCCGGCAAGACAATTGGTGTTCATTGTCACAACAACCAGCAGCTTGCTTATGCTAACACTATCGAAGGCATAATTCACGATGCCAATTACGTCGACGGCTCGCTGTACGGCATCGGCCGCGGCCCCGGCAATTGCTGCCTTGAGCTGCTGGTCGGTTTCCTGAAAAATCCGAAATTCAACCTGACGCCGATCCTCAAGGTCATACAGGACCACATGATCCCCATGCTCAAGGAAATCGAATGGGGCTACCTCATACCCTATATGGTCACCGGCATACTGAACGAACATCCCCGCTCTGCAATAGCCTGGCGAAAGACGGAGGACAAAGACAAATACGCCGAGTTCTACGAAAAAATGCGCCTGCCCCAGGAGTAGATATCTTCCTTAGCGACAATCACTATTTAGCCCTGCGTTTCACGCGGGGTTTTTCTTTTGGCTTTGACAAAATCTGACTGGGCCAATTTCAAACGGGCCGTTATTTGTCAGTCTTAATTCTTGTCAGGAAAGCGTGTTTGTGTTATGAATGTCGTTATATGGTGTTTTATGAAGTATGCTGCTGAATGAAAAAACAGTTTTGTAGCTCGATACGAGTTGTCAGAGCGAAGAAAGACACATCTATGGCAAAGATGGGAAAATTTAAAGACTGGGACGAACTCTCAGACGAAGAGATCCTGCAGATACGCGTCCGCGATCTCCACTTACAAATCCCAGGCTCTGAACTCGAACTGCTTATAGAGCGGCTGTATGAAGAACTGGACGCCAAAGGAATAAGTTTTCATCCCTCATGCTATCTTGCCGATGAGTGGTTCTGCCCGGACAGAGTCCCGATCATCGGAGTTCCTTTCTGCCTTGCACATCCACGCCTCAAGCACATCGAGCAAAAGATGCTATACGAGGTGGAAGGAGGCACTGAAGGTTCTTGCATGAGGCTGCTGCGTCATGAATGCGGACACGCCCTGAACTACGCCTATGAGCTGTACAAGAAAACCCGATGGCGCGAATTGTTCGGTTTGTTCTCGGCGAGGTACTCGGGCTCATATTACTTTCAGCCCTATTCGAGACGCTATGTGATACACTTAGAAGACAATTATGCCCAGTCACATCCTGACGAGGATTTTGCCGAGACGTTTGCCGTTTGGCTTATGCCGAATAGCGGCTGGGAGCAAAAGTATCAGGACTGGCCCGTCATAAAAAAGTTGCGATATGTGGACAGCTTAATGAAGAAAATTGGGAACCAGCCACCTATGAACACGGTCCGAGAGCGTCCGCCATGGTCGGCCTCGCGGATGACTTCTACACTCGCCGCTCATTATGAGCGTAAGCGCAAGGCGCTGGGCAGTGAATTCCACGGTTTTTATGATGACAGTCTTGAAACGCTGTTCGCCTTAAAGCCCGGCGGCTCCTATTCCCTGAAGGCCTCAAGGTTACTGCGTCACAACCGGCGTGAGCTTGTGGACAGTGTTTCGAGATGGACCGGACACCGAAAGTTTGATATTAGTCAGTTGGTCAATACCTTAATCACTCGCTGCGATGCGCTTGATTTGTATGCCAAGCCCGGCCAGACAGACAACATCATCGGTCTTACCGCTCTGCTGACGGCAATTGCAGGCAATACACTCAAGCCCTTCAGGAGGTATACACGTCAATGAGACGGAAATTACACGTAACAGTTTTGGTTGACGCAACGGAAATTACCAAAGACAACCCCAATTTCGAGGTTCGACCTGAAGTTCCGACCACGGAGTACCATGTCATCTCAGCGCTGCGACACCTTGGGCATGAAGTGTCCGTTCTCGGGGCCGTAAGCGACATCGGGACAATCGTCAAGGCGCTTGACGAACGGAAACCGGATTTGGTCTTCAATCTTACCGAGGCGTTCGATGGGGACCGACGGCTGGACAAAAACATCGCGGCACTTCTCGAAATGGTCGGTGTTCCTTTTACGGGCACCAGTGCTGCCGGACTGATGCTGTGCCGTGACAAGCGATTGTGCAAGGAGCTGCTTAGCCTGCACAAGATCCGAGTTCCACGTTTTTTCTCTCTTCCCCAAGGTTGTAGGATTCCTATCGCCAAAACCGTGCGATATCCGCTGGTTGTTAAACCGGCTTTCGAGGACAGCTCAGAAGGGATTTCCAATGCTTCGTTAGTTAGCAATGGTGCGGAACTGCAGGAACGTACGCGTTTCATGCACGAGCGATGGCAGCAGCCGGCTATTGCAGAGGAGTACATCGAGGGCCGAGAGCTGTACGTGAGTATTTTAGGCAATAAAAAGTTGGCTGTGCTTCCGCCCCGAGAGTGTTCTTTCGACTCCAGTAGCGGTGCCGGGCCCCAATTAGCGACGTACCGTGTCAAGTGGAACGAGCAGTACAGAAAGAAATGGAATATAGAATTTGACTTCGCCGAGCTGGACCAGATGACCCTAAGGAACATAGGTCATGTTTGCAAGAAAGTCTTTCGAGTCCTTCAACTAAGGGACTACGGCCGAATCGATCTTAGACTTACACAAGAAAACAAAGTTGTTATCCTTGAAGCCAATCCTAATCCCGATCTTGCATACGGTGAGGAAGTGGCCGAGGCAGCCGAAAAAAGCGGACTGGCCTATGAGGAGTTGATTGACCGCGTCCTGCGTCTTGCTCTGCGCCGATACGAATGAAGCTGCCGCCAAACCGCATAAGTATAGTGAGTAACCTTGCGGACATATCACCGTCAGGCTATAGAAATTGAAAGATATGGGGAAGAAAAGTTAAAATCTGTTAGATTCGATGTAATCTATCCTACGGACTTTTTTTCTTGCCTTTTGGGCGGGTTTAGGTAGATTTTGTAATTAAAATTCGAAATTGCTCGTTCGCGAGGTGCGAATTCGCAATGAAGAAGAATTGGAGGTTTTGCTATGATAGGCAAAAAGATACGACTCGAACGGATAATCGACCGCAATTCGCACAGAACTGTAATTATCCCGATGGACCACGGCGTTACTGTCGGGCCGATCGAAGGGCTGGCGGATATGCGGGACGCAGTCAGTAAGGTCGTCGCGGGCGGAGCAAACGCCATCCTGATGCATAAGGGGATTGTTCGTGCCGGCCATCGAGGTAGGGGCAGAGACGTCGGGCTGATTATCCATCTTTCCGCCGGCACATCAATGAGCCCCGATCCAAACGCAAAGGAGCTGGTCTGCACTGTCGAAGAGGCGATCAAGCTCGGTGCCGATGCCGTTTCGGTGCATATTAATCTCGGTGCCGAGACCGACAAAGAGATGCTCCGGCAGTTGGGTTATATCAGCGAACGATGCATGGTCTGGCAGATGCCGCTGGTGGCGATGATGTACACGCGCGGGCCTAAGATCACAGATGAATATAATGTCGATAACGTCAAGCACGCAGCAAGAGTTGCAGCCGAGATGGGCGCAGATATTGTGAAGGTTGTATATACTGGCAGTGTCGATAGTTTCGCTAAAGTAGTCGAAGGTTGCCCTGTGCCGGTGGTGATTGCAGGTGGCGCAAAGATGGACAGCGACGAAGACATTTTCAAAATGGTTGAAGATGCCCTTAAAGCCGGCGCCGAGGGCATTTCGATCGGCAGAAATGCGTTCCAGCACAAGAATCCAACTAAGATGGTCCAGGTTTTGAGCAAAATGGTTCATCATAGAGCGGGTGTTAACGAAGCTATCAAGATGCTAAAAGATGAGTGACAGATCTGGAATTGAACCTTAACAGAAATATTGAGAACATCAGCCATTAATCCCGAAGGAGGTTGCCATGTATCGTTTTAGACCCTTTTTTCTTTTCGTAGCCGGGCTTTCAGCGGCGATTTTGTTTTTTAGCTATACACAAACCGCTTCATCACAGGATCAATCGAAGCTTGTCAAAGCCAAAGACGGCTCCGGCATCGTCGGCTATAAAGACACGCCGGTCCTGCCCTGGTGCGGCTACCACGTGCACGATCCCGACCGCCCTGCTCCGCCGAAAGTCACGCCGGGCAGGCTCGGCATCGATGAAAAGGCCGGCACCGCCCCATCTGATGCCGTGGTGCTCTTTAATGGTACCGATTTGTCCAAATGGGGGGCTTCCGACTGGAAAATCGAAAATGGCGAGCTGATTGCCGTTTCGGGTGAGCTGACTACGAATCAGCCATTCGGCGACTGTCAGTTGCATTTGGAGTGGCAGACACCCGACCCGCCGCAGGGCCACATGTTTGATCGCGGCAATAACGGCGTCATGCTCATGGGCCTCTTCGAGATACAGGTCTACGATTCATACACGGAGAAACTCTATCCGGATGGTCAGGCCGCCTCGGTGTACGGCCAGACTCCGCCGATGGTAAACGCCTGCCGCAAGCCCGGCCAATGGCAGACTTTCGACATTATTTTCTTCGCCCCGGTTTTCAAGGACGGCAAGCTCGAAAAAGAAGCTTATGTTACCGTCCTTCACAACGGCCTGCTCGTCCACCACAATCAGAAAATTTACGGTCCTACCGGCCACCGGATTCTACCGGGCTACGATAAGCCCATCCCGGAAAAACTGCCGCTTATGCTCTCGGCCCACAACAATCCGGTGCGTTTCCGAAACATCTGGATACGCCCGCTCTGACCGGAAAATCTGCGTGAAAAACCTTAGGCTTTGCAATTGCTCTATCTGCATCTATGATCTCTTTATCGATAAGCGAATTTAGACGAAGTCGGAGTTTACTTTATTATCTTGACATGTATATAATTATATGCCGATAAAGGATTGTATATGGACCAAAAGGGAAACCAGTTCAGCACGTTTGCAGGGGTTTTCACACCGTCGATCCTTACGATACTCGGCGTGATAATGTTCCTCCGTGCCGGGTACGTGATCGGCGAAGCCGGGATTCTTAATACGATTATCATTCTGTGTGTCGCAGAGATGATCAGTTTGCTGACCGCAATTTCGATGAGCGCAATCGCCACGAACACGCCGGTCGCCGGCGGCGGGGCCTATTTTCTTATCTCACGTGCACTTGGTCCGCAATTCGGCGGCGCCATCGGTCTGGCTTTGTTCATGGCCCAGGCCCTGTCTGTGCCGTTTTATATTCTGGGTTTCACGAATTCAGTCGTAGCCAGTTTTCCGAGTCTAATCGCGTGGTTTGTCCCGATAGCTCTATGCACGGCGGCGATTCTTTTTACTGTTAATATTATCAGCTCCGGATTTGCCATTAGAATTCAGTACGTCGTAATGACTATGCTGGCCCTGGCTATTGTCTCCTTTTTGGGTGGTGCTTTGCTTCTATTCGATCCGGCGATGTTCCATGCAAATCTGGGCCCGTCCTATACGAAGCCGACGATTGGATTCTGGGTGGTTTTTGCAATTTACTTCCCCGCGGTGACTGGAATTCTGGCCGGCGTCAACATGTCGGGCGATTTGAAAGATCCCGCTCGCTCGCTGGTACGCGGTACCATGGCGGCCATCGGGGTGGGCCTTGTCATTTATATGCTCGAAATTATTTTATGCGGCGGATCGCAGCAGCGCGGCGATCTGCGGGCCAGCCCGTTTGAGATGCTGGTAAAGAATGCCTTGTGGGGCACTGGCTTTTTGGTCATGGGAGGTGTCTTCGCGGCAACGATATCAAGCGCGGTCGGCTCGTTCCTCGGTGCGCCTCGGGTACTTCAGGCCCTGGCGAGAGACAGGATTTTCCCGATCCTCGGCATATTCGGCAGAGGTTCGAAGGATAAGGATGAGCCGCGGTTCGGGCTTACTCTAACTCTGGCCCTGACGTTCGGTGTCATCCTGCTGCTGGGCGGCGGCGACTCGATGGCTGCTTTCGATATGATTGCTGCTGTTGTTACCATGTTCTTTTTGTGTACCTACGGCATGATAAATTTGGCTGCCTTTGTCGAATCTTTCGGCGCGAATCCGTCTTTTCGGCCGCGATTCCGGTTCTACCATTGGACCACTTCGATTTTCGGATTTGTTGGCTGCCTTATCGTAATGATTCTCATCGATGCGTTTGCTGCCCTGACGGCTATCCTCGTTATTGCCGGGATATATTTGTACCTGAGCCGCAGGGTATTTCGCTCGGCATTCGGTGACGCCCGCCTGGGTTTTCAATACGCATTAGTGGTGCGCACTCTGCAAAAACTTCGCCGGATGACACCGCACGCAAAGAACTGGCGACCTACCTTCCTTGTTATGGCTGGTAACACACAGACGCACATGGCGCTGATAAAGTATGCGGTCTGGATGGAAGGCGGGCGCGGCCTCGTCACGGCGGCACAGATCATCTCGGGCGACCTTGAGACTTATGCCGCACGCGTCGAGAGCCTCCGTGAGGCGATGGGTACGTTTCTTCTGAACAATGCTCTGGCGGTCTTTCCGGAGGTTGTCTTTGCCGAGGACATGGATGAGGGGATTCGTACGCTGGCGCAGGCTCATTCGATCGGTCCGCTAAAGCCCAACACGGTGTTGTTCGGCTGGCCTCACAGCGCCGAGCGTGCCGAGGTGATGTTCCGTAACGTTTGGAGCATCGCTGCGATGGGAAAGAGCATCGTGATTGTGGCCGAGAAGGGTCTGCCGTCGGAAGCTCAGCCCCGGCGGCGAATCGATATCTGGTGGAGGGGACAGCAGAACGGATCGCTGATGGCTACACTTGCGCATTTGCTGACACAGAACTGGGAGTGGCGTGACAGTTACATCAGGGTTATTCGTGTCATCCGGGATGCTGCCGGTCGCGACTCATCGCGTCAGGCCGTCCGCAAACTCGTCGAGGCTACCCGCATCCGGGCCGAACCTCGCGTAATTGTATCTACAGAACCGTTCTGCGACGTATTTCGAAGCCATTCCGCAAAAGCGGATGTGATATTTTTGGGTTTACAGCCCTCCGACGATGAAACATCCGCTCAACTCTACAGCCGCATCTCCGATCTTCTGGCGGATATGCCGACAACGATCCTGGTCCATTCCAGCGGCGAAGCCGATGTGTTCGTATAGCCCCGGGCTTTATTTATTGTTTCGCTGAGACGTATTCGTAAAGATATCTGACTACGGATGGCTTTGCCTCTTCGAAAAACGCGCCGCGGCCAGGACTCTTAGTGGCATTTTCATAGCTGTGCAAAGGAGCAATCGAGGCCTTTACGGCAAACGGGCGTTCGGCGTCTCGAATAGGTATTAAATTCATCGTGAGTTTATCACCCACTTTTCTGATGCAATTCTTACTGTATATGCCCCTAAAACTCAAGCTCTCGCCCTGGCAACTGCATTTTTCTCCATTGGCTGAGATGCATTCGATTTTAACTCTGCCGTCATCGCTTTTCAGCCGCCGGAATACCCGGGCGTTACAGATTCCGTTGAACGTCTGGTCGTCAAGGGGGGCAAGGACTTTTGAGCAAAGCTCG
>CAZHBL010000016.1:0-22726 GCA_964530105.1 uncultured Pirellulales bacterium
GTTTTTAGGCTAAAATCGAGGTTGTGTATGTCCGAGAAATTGCCACATTTTGACCGTATTTCCACCCGAAAACTGCGGCGATGATCAAAGAGACGAGGTAAATTTATGCAGACAATTTCTGTCGTGTCGAATATAGAGGTGGATCAACCCGAGTATGGGATGCGCAACAATGATTTTTAGATAGCCTTCAGTCACGCTTCGGTCGGGGTGACAGCCGGATCAAGGCATAGAAAATCGCCGGACAAGGGAAAAACAGTTCGTCAAAAAGTTCGTCAGTGAGCAGTGGATACTGAGTTGTTTGCCAAATTCGTGTTTCCGACAATCTCCTCCTTAACGGATTTTGACGGCATGTTTCCCGTTAGTAATAATGGCACAGGTTAAGTCATTTGGTTAAGGAGGAAGCGGAACGTTGGAAATACCTTGCGCTCCGGGATGGAAGATATTACTGTAGAAATGATAGGCTCGTGGAGCGCCTTGCTCTAAACAAACACCGCAGAAGGATATCATGGTTTTCAGGCCAAGCAAACTCATCTCTATTCCTGTACTCGGAGGTTTGCATCACACTTATATATGCGCATCTGTATGATCAAGAAGAAAGTCTTCTGACAGTCCGATCAAGATTGCCTGCCCTATTCGTAAATTACGACCGCTGATTAGGTGCAGAAAAATTTTCCTATTTTCGTACAACTACGTAACTTGGACTACATCCCAATGCCGGTTTTACAACTGCCTGATACGGACATTGCTGAACCAGACGTTTGCCCCGTGGTCCTGGAATCCGATATGTCCTTCGCGCTTGAAATCTTTTAGGGCAGTGCTGAACTTGTTCTTCGAGCCATCTGGATCGGGATTTTTATTCGGCTCGGTCCATCGGTTCAGGTCCATATCAATGATTTGCACGCCGTTTAGCACGATGTCGATCTTATTGTTCTTAGCGGTAATCGTGACATGGTTCCACTCGCCGTCCTTAGTCATTTCCCTGCTGGGGGCAAGGGCGTCGTAAACCGCACCGCAGCTATGCTTGCCCGGCTTATCGACACGCTTATAGACTTGCATTTCGATGCCGGTCTGGACGCAGTCTTTCGGATTGTCGGTACGGAAGAAGATGCCGCTGTTGCCCTCGGTCTTGAATTCCAAATCGAGTACAAAGTTCCCGAAGCGTTCCTTGGTCCAAATCATTCCAGCATCAGGCTTGCGGGTCAGCACACCGTTCTCGATTACCCATCCGGCGTTCGGTTTACCGCCGTTGTCATTCTGCCATTTGCTCAGGTTTGAGCCGTCAAAGAGAACCTGCCATCCACCCATGGCTCGGCCACCTTGACCACGCTGTGTGCCGTTGTTCAACAGAATATCCATACGGGGCGTTTTATGATTATAAGGCTTCATCAGGATATCCAGGTCTCCGTCGCCGTCTAAGTCGCCGAGTTTTCCTTCATGGATGCCCTGGCCGTGCGAGGCAACGGTTTCTTTGAAATTTCCTTTGCCGTCGCCGTACCAGATGTAAGTTCTGGCGTCGTCGCCGGCGCCTGGATTGCCCATCTCACCGATGAAGATGTCAAGGTTGCCGTCGCCGTCGATATCTCTTATCTCACAGGTATGGCCGTGGATGACCTTACGCAGTATGTGCGATTTCCATCCATCGCCGGCCCACTCATACCACTTTGCATCGCCATCCATGTCCCCGGGAGAAAAAACAACTTCAGGACGGCCGCCCTTGACCAACTGGCCTGCGGCACACTGCGTAAAAGCCTTCTCGGCGTCAATAACGTTCTCCTTGAATTTGGTGCCACCCTGGTGTTTAAACCAGCGTCCCCCGCCGACGATATCGATTTTACCGTCCAGGTCGATATCAACAGGGATGGATGGAAAACCTTCCCGTTCCTGCCCCGATGACCATTCATAAATCGTAGATGACGGCCAGGATCCGGTCGATTTTGGATTCGACGGGATCTCAAAGAACAAAAGTCTTTTAGCCCCTTGATTCCACGAAACCAGCTCCACCTGCCCGTCTCCGTCGAAGTCGCCGACGGTCTGGTCATGATGTTTATTGCCGTCAGAATTTTTGATGTACCGGCAGGTCCAGGGCTTCGAGAAATCCGGGTATGGATTCTCCCACCACCAGATGGCGTTGCCGCTGTAGTCCTGACCAAGGA
Organism: uncultured Pirellulales bacterium; assembly: GCA_964530105.1. GTDB lineage: Bacteria > Planctomycetota > Phycisphaerae > Sedimentisphaerales > Anaerobacaceae > JAFGPJ01. The sequence continues at coordinate 2,154 of CAZHBL010000016.1, forward strand.
TAACATCCAGGTCGCCGTCGCGGTCGATATCACAGCACTCGCCGCCTGCCTCGGGATTTTTTCTTGTATTGTCAATCACGAATTTGTCCCAGCCTTTTCCGTTGTACTTATACCAGACCACGGACGGCGCTTGTGTTCGCTCGCCCACGACGAAATCATCAATTCCGTCTTTGTCGATATCCAGTATCAGACAGCACGTTTGCTTCTTGCCGTTGTTTGGGATCGGCATGTCTCCGGTTAAACTGCTTTTACGCTGCCATGTCACCTCCGCGTTTGCAGAAGCTATACAAAAAACCAAAATCAATAGCAGCATTATTGCCATACCCGATATATTCTTGCTAAAAAATGTACACCCTGCATCAACGATGGTTTTTTTTGTTTCCCTGTTCATTGATAAACTCCTTTAATCGAGATTTACAATATAATTCAATATGATAATTCGCTATATTACCAGATAGGCACCGAAACGTCTATCCATCTCCATACAAAATCGGATGTTGACGAAGCTTCTTCGCCGGAGTAGTCTATGGCAGCAATATTGAAATTGGCTTAATAACTGATCCTCAGATAATACAAACATGTAACAGGAATACATAAATTATGGATACCCTCTTCAAACCAAAAAGATTCATCCATGTAACCGTTCTTTTAGCATCAATTATTGCCGCCCAGCACGGCTTTGCCCAGGGCACGCGCAGCGATTACGAGCGGGCGATGAGCCTGAGTAAAACAACCGCCAATAAAGTGTTCAAAGACCGGGTAACCGCCCACTGGATGAAGGACAACAAGCGGTTCTGGTATCGTAACGATTTACCTGAGAACAAACGAGAATTTATTTTCGTTGATGCTGGCAAGGGTATCCGGCATCGTGCTTTCGACCATGAACGATTAGCAGAGTCGCTGTCGAAGGTCACCAACCAGGAGATAGAGGCTGAAAAGCTCGCCATCGACCGTTTGACATTCGACGAAACCGGCTCATCGCTAACGTTCAGCTACAATAACAGTTGGTGGAAATGCGATTTGAGCTCTTATGAGATCGAAGCAGCATCCAGTGACGAACGAGCGACCTCGTCACTCGAACCCCTTCGCCGGTGGCGGTCAAGCCGGCAGACCGGCCAGGAAACATCGATTACCTTTATCAATCGTACGGATAAAGACGTCGATATCTACTGGATAGATTCCGAGGGGCAGCGAAAACACTACGCCACTGTTGCCGCCGGCGACCAGCATCGCCAGCACACGTTTGCCGGCCACGTCTGGCTGGTAACGGACAAAGACGGGGAAACGTTGCTCGCGTTTATGGCAACCGAACAGGCCGCCGACGCGGTCATTGATGAAGAAACGATCAAAGAAGCCGCCAATAGAAGACCGCAAACAGGGCCGGGCAGACCTCGATCACGAGCACAATCTCCCGACGGCAAATGGTCGGCGTCAATCAGGGACTATAATCTTTACGTACGTAATCTTGAAACGGAACAGGAGACAGCACTGACCGAGGACGGCACAGAAGAAGATGCATACTCGGATCGCTTCTATTGGTCGCCCGATTCGGCAAAGCTTGTCGTGCTGCGCAGACACAAGGGCGACGACAGAAAAGTTTATATAATCGAGTCGTCACCGGATGACCAGTTGCAGCCTAAGCTCCACAATTATTCTTATCTTAAGCCCGGCGACAATATCCCGATTGACAAACCGCACCTGTTTCACATTCCTGACAAACAACACACAGAGATCCCGAACGAGCTGTTCCCGAACCCCTGGAGTGTTTCAGAGATTCGCTGGTCGCCCGATTCGAGCCGGTTCACGTTCCTCTATAACCAGCGAGGTCACCAGGTACTGCGTATCATCAGTGTGGACGTCGCTACGGGCCGGCCCCGAGCGATCATAGACGAGCAGAGCGAGACTTTCATCGACTACGCCGGCAAGCAATTCAGTCATTACATCGACGATACGAACGAAATCATCTGGATGTCGGAGCGGGACGGCTGGAACCACCTCTATCTCTACGACGCCGAGACGGGGAACATCAAAAACCAAATTACCAAAGGCCCCTGGGTGGTTCGCCAGGTTGACCGCGTGGACGAAGAAAAACGGCAAATCTGGTTCCGGGCCGGCGGGATTCGACCCGAGCAAGACCCTTATTACATACATTTCTGCCGGGTAAACTTCGACGGTTCCGGTTTGGTGGTCCTGACTCGAAACAACGGCACACACGACATCACGTTTTCTCCCGATCGGAGTTTTTTCCTCGACCGGTGGTCCCGTGTCGATCAGCCGCCGGTGACGGAGCTGCGCAGCACCGATGACGGAAATCTCATCTTAGAGCTGGAACGGGCCGATTGGAGCATGCTGCTGGCGACCGGCTGGCAGCCGCCTGAGCGATTCATCGCAAAAGGCCGGGACGGCAAAACGGACATCTATGGAATCATCATTCGTCCGAACAATTTCAATCACGGCAACGAATACCCCGTAATTGAGAAAATCTATGCCGGCCCACAGGGCGCCTTCGTGCCGAAATCGTTCGGTCTCCAGACTCGTGAGCGTCAAATCGCCGAACTGGGTTTCATCATAGTACAGATCGACGGCATGGGTACATCGTACCGCTCTAAGGCGTTTCACAATGTGTGCTGGAAAAACCTCGGCGACTCGGGATTTCCCGACAGGATTCCATGGATGAAAGCAGCGGCTGCAAAATACCCTTACATGGACCTCACGCGTGTCGGTATCTACGGCGGTTCGGCTGGCGGCCAGAGTGCTTTACGGGCACTGCTGGCTTACGGCGATTTTTATAAAGTCGGCGCCGCCGACTGTGGCTGCCACGATAACCGTATGGACAAAATCTGGTGGAACGAGCTGTGGATGGGCTGGCCCATCGGCCCGCATTACGAAGAACAATCGAATGTCACTCAGGCCCATAATCTGAAAGGCAAACTACTGCTGACCGTTGGCGAACTCGACAGAAACGTAGACCCCGCTTCAACGATGCAGGTCGTTAACGCCTTAATCAAAGCGGACAAAGATTTCGACCTGTTAATCGTGCCGGGCCATGATCACGGTGCAGGAGAGACTCCTTACGCCAGCAGGCGAAGAATGGATTTCTTTGTTTGCCACCTGCTTGGAGTCGAACCGCGCAGCCTGCCGTAAAATAGTTAGACCTTTGCATATTAACAATTCGTTAGTACGACAGGTCTTTGATATAAATATCCTTATAGCGGATTTTAAGTAAATCGCCCGTGTGTATCTGAAGCGCGATATGACCTGAAAGGCCGACGTTCCGAGCCTTGTGGACGTCATCATCGAGCACACCTGCTCCGTCGTATTCCGTGAGCTTAACACCATTGAGGCGGGCGGTGATCCTGGTGCCGACGGCTTCGATTTCCAACTCGTTCCAGCCGGGTCCTTCATCGCTGTAATAAAAAACCATCTCCGACGGCGCCATCGACGGATCGACCCATTCGCCCTTGGGGACCTCAGGATAAAGCCAACGCCTGTTGTTCCTTGTCTCGTCCCAGACCATGCCGGTTCGCCAGGGACCGGGCGGATTGATATCGACCTGTGGGCCATCCAGCCAGCCGGCCTGGTCGTCGTACCTGCTGCGGATTTGGACACCGCTGTTGCCCGGACTGTCACGATACGCCTGGAAATGCAGTCGCAGGATAAAATCGCTATATTGTTGTTCTGTCAGCAGCCAAATGTAATCATGTTCCTTGCCGGCCATAGAATCAGCGAGAATCGCCCCATCCTCCACGCGCCAGAATTGCTTACCGGCATCTGCCGGCTTGCATTTGACAATCCACCCGGTCATGTCTTTTCCATTAAACAAAGACTCCCATTCATCGCTCCCGGAACAAAGATCACACTGCCGGCAACCGACGCCGATAATAATAACAACCAGAGCCGCAAAAATCATTCCGGAACGGTTTCGAAATTCCATTCTATTCATCGAAATTACCTCAATAAAACAACCAATCTGATTTTCATACCAAAACTACATCTGCCAGTACATATATTACTTCAATATTGGCTCGATGCCAACGCCTTTGCCGACATGCCAACAAGCAAAATATTTATATGTCGTCCCATATTTTAGGGGCTATCAGAATCGAAAACCGAAGACAAAAAAAAAGTGCTGATTCGGTTGATTTTTGTTCGGTTTTTGTTTGGGTAAATCGTCATGCCCGGCCGATAGTCCTAGGGACTCCTTACGGAGAACATTTGCGACTGAACGAATTTGAAGAATTTTATAAGGCTGGAAAAGAAGATGAAACCAGATAGAGAAAGACAAGCCGAGCCGTTGTGCAAGTTCGGGCCCGGCGGTGATTTCGTCGTAGCCTGGGTGCCAAAATCCTCCGAGCGTCTGGAAGCCCTTGCGAGACTGCTTAGCTCGGCGGTCGAGGCTCTCGCCGCAGCATTCGGCCTGAAACGTACCGGTATCGATGTGTCCTCGAGCAGCAACCTTTGTCCGAACGAACCGACTGTCCACAACATGGAGAAATCAAACGATGCGATTGAGAACAGCACAACCCATGATTCAACTGACGCCGCGTCAGCTCCAGCTCCTGCAAATGATAGCCCGTTTTCAGCGGAACCGCTGCTATTCCCCGACCTTGTCCGAAATGGCATCCGAATTAAACATAAGCCGAAGCACCGTATTCGAGCATCTAACCGAGCTGCGAAGAAAGGGGCTGCTTTCAGGATACCCAAACAAGGCTCGCTCTTTGAAGGTCAGTTCGCAAGGGCAAGAATTGCTTAGCGGGCTGTCGGGGCAAAGCTCTCAGACTTATGACACAGAAACCAATGGCATCCCTTTAGCCGGCAGCGTCGCCGCCGGTGTGCCCGTAGAGGCCGTTGAGAATGTAGAATTACTTTCGCTTAGCTCGGCCTTCGGCTCCGGCGATGACATATTCGCTCTCGAGGTTACCGGCAACAGCATGATTGATGAGGACATCCATCAGGGTGATTATGTGATTTGCCGCAGGAGTCGCATCGCCGAAGACGGCCAGTTGGTAATCGCTATCGTCGATGACCAGAACGCAACGCTCAAGAGATTCTACAAAGAGAAAGGCCGGGCCAGACTCCAGCCCGCCAACGATGATTATCAACCAATCTACACTGATAACTGCCGAATCGAGGCCATCGTCATCGGACTTCTCAGAAGACTGTGATTGAACACTGCTGTCGTAATTAATGTGCAGCTAAAGGTGATTGAAAAGCCACCTAAGTTTTCCTGGCCCGGATTAGGGAACTCATTGACTCTTCCCGATGCACTAATGTCACCTCAGAAAAACCGGCGGTCTGAAGATCCTCACGGTATTCATCGAAAGTGTACGTCCCACCCCCTTCGGTTGCTACAAGCATATTAATAGCAAACAATGCTCCGGCCACCGGGCTCGTGTGGGAAGGGTCCATAACCATATCGCGTATTACTACAAAGCCGTCATCGGCAAGGGCTTTATGTACTTTGGCAAAGAGGTCCCGGTTCTGCTGCCGGGAGTTCTGATGACAAATGGCCCCAAGCCAGGTCAGGTCCGCACCGCCGGGCAGAGTGTCGGTGTAAAAATCGCCTCCGACAAGGGTCACCCTGTCTGTTAATCCCGACTCGGCGAATCGCTTCTCGGCTATTGGTAGCACCGCCGGCAGGTCAAATAACGTCGCCCTGGCCTCAGGCACGGCACGAAGAAATGCAATAGTCCACGTACCAGGCCCCCCGCCGACATCGAGTATATGACGGAATCCGAGCGGCTGAATTTTGTCTATCACCCCGGCTGCAACAGGCTTGGAGATAAGATTCATAGCACCGATAAAGTCCTCCCTGTCGGCGTCGGCGCCGCGAATACTTGGACCGGTGTCGGCACATTTTCCCGTTTTTGTAACCTTTGGCAGCTCGACCCAGCGACGAAGACAATTGGCAAGATGGCGAACCATGGGCAGGACGTTATCATCCGATTGCTCGGTCAATAGCCCAGCGACACTCTCAGGAACACTGTATTTATCGTCCTGTTTTCTTAGAAATTGCAGCGCCACGAGCGCATCGAGCAGAACGGCCGTCGCCCGCGGATCGGTGTCAAGCTCATCGGCCAATGCCCCGGCCGTCATTGGTTTTGCATATAGCGGACTGAAAACATCAAGAGCCGTCGCCGCGGTCAGCACACATACGGGCTGGAATGACCGGGCAAAATCCAAAACCTCCTGGGCTGTCCATCCTTTTTTCATTTACGCATTCCCTTCACAAACAATTACTATCTGATTCAAAGTCGTTTGATTAAGGTCTTCAGTAAATAAAGATATCAAATTCGTGGCAGAAATACAACTGATATGTACACTTCGATATGTAACAAGCGATGCCGGGACTTCCGGCATCCTTTTGTCTGAGGCTAATGAGTTTTAAATAAACGAATCGAGCAGTGGGTAATTAATGACAGCCGGATGTGTTTTTTCAAATAATCAAGACTGTAAATTTGTCATAATCTCGATTTTACTTTCCCATTTGTGCGAATCAATCCCGGTCGATATGTTTGCTTCAAAGTTCCACAGGCTGAACAGCCATTTTCGTATGAATCGTAAAGCCTTCATTTTAAAGCCTCCTGCATTTCTGAGTTCTTCACTTTTCCGGCTTAATAACGCTACTACGCCGGAGAGCTCTGTCTACCTTATAAAGGCCACAATTCGACGACTGGTAACAGAAATAATAAAAGTTATTCCGGTTCCGATTACTATCAGCCAGCTCCAGCCAAGCTTGAGAATTCCCCAATTTATCAAAAGTAACAGCACTACACAGACAACCGTGCTGACGAGCATTGCGACAATGTTGGCGTGGTTGGTTCTTTGCCGTGTAAGAAGGCCCAGCAGGAAGACGCCGAGCATCGGGCCTCCGGTTACCGAGAGAATCTGGAAGGCAAACCAGAGAATATTTTCAACCGGAGCACAGGCTACCGCGATCCCCGCCAAAATCAGTCCGAAACCTACCACGCAGGCCCTGGACACAAGCAGATAATGCCTCTCCGAGGCGTGCCGCCGGATCAAGGGCCGATAAATATCCGTCACGAAAGAAGAGCTGAGGGAGCTGAGCGGCGAATCGATGCTGGCCATTACGATTGCGCCCAGGACAAGACCCTTGAGACCAACCGGCAAAACGTTACGAGCGAAAAGCGGCAGAATTTCCTTGAGCTCCGCAGGCAGGGCCAGCGAAGGATTCTGCCGATAAAACACAAACAGCAGCGTGCCGACCAGTAGGTAAAGCCAGTACACTGGCAGCACGGTGACAATGGTGGCGAGAATGGTCCTCTGGCTGCTCTTTCGCGTCTCGACGGTCAGCAGTCTCTGGACCATTTCCTGATCGGTTCCGAAGGATGCCAGGCCGATGAAAAAACCGCTGGCCAGATATGCCCAGAACGTAGAGGCGTCTTTGAGGTCGAATTTAAAATTGAACGTGCTCAGACGCCCGGCCTCGTGCGCCGTCTGCATAGCTGCGGCCCAGCCACCGTCGATATGCCGGATAAGATAGCCGGCCACCACAACTCCGGCGACAACAAAGAACAAGGCCTGGTACGCCCCGGCCCAGACGACCGCCTTTATGCCGCCAAAAGCAATGAAGGCAATGCTAACAAGGCTAAATAAAGTTATCGTCGCAGCAAGAGGCCAGCCCATAATGACGCCGACTGCCATGCACGTCGCGTACAGGCGCACGCCGGATGCCAGCAGGCGCGTAACGAAGAAATATATCGAGCCGGTGTATTGGGTCGCCGGCCCGAACCGGTGACCTAAAAACTCGTAGATACTCGTGCAGTTGTATTTATAGAAAGCGGGAATGAAAAGATATCCCACGACGAGCCGGGCAAAGGCCAGACCGACGATGAATTGAATCCAGCGCCAATTCCCGATATAGGCCGTGTGAGGCATCCCGACGATTGTAAGCGCGCTGATTTCGGTGGCTACGAATGACAAACACGCCACGGAAGGCGGCACACGGCGGCCTCCGAGAAAAAAATCGTTCGTATCTTTTTCCTCACGTCCGAAGATGTACGAGATGACGAAAAGAAGCAGAGCGCCGAGACCGACAATGCTCCAGTCGAGCCCGCTCATTTTGCCTGCCTCAGCGAGAATGCAGATCACAATGCCTCCTCAATAGCTTTTCGCAGAAACTGATCGCTCTCGTCCAAGATTTTCAGAGCGCCCGCCAGGTCGGTCCGGCGAAAGTGCATGACAATCGCCGCCTTGACTTTTCCCTCCGCCCGGCTCAGCAGCCTTCGAGCTCGCGGCCGGCTGAGATTAGTCAACTCCATAACGATCCTCACCGAGCGGTCGCGCAACTTCTCATTCACGGCCCGCAGGTCCACCATCAGGTTGCCGTAAACCTTGCCCAGCCGGATCATCGCGCCGGTCGTGAGCGCATTGAGCACAAGCTTTGTCGCCGTGCCGGCCTTCATTCGCGTCGAACCGGTAATGACCTCGGGGCCGACGACCGGATTGATGATAATCTCGGCGGGGATGTGCTCGACGGCCTCCGGCGCGCAGGTAATAAAAATCGTCGCCGCCCCGATTCGCCGGGCCTCTTTAAGCGCGCCGTGTACGAACGGCGTCATGCCGCACGCGGCCAGACCGACCACGACGTCCTTTGCCAGCAAACGTTTCTTTTCAATCGCCGCAGCGCCATCTTCAGGGTAATCTTCCGCCCCTTCGGCAGAACGAACCAAGGCGCACCTGCCGCCGGCAATTATGCCCTGCACCAGCGAAGGCGGCACGCCGAACGTCGGGGGACATTCCGAAGCGTCTAATACACCCAGCCTGCCGCTTGTGCCGGCTCCGACGTAGAACAAACGCCCACCCTTTTTAAACCGCGCTACAATCAAATCAATCGCAGCGGCAATCTGCCTACTCTGACGGGCAACCGCCTTGGGAACAAGGGTGTCTTCGGCGTTAATCAAATCGACGATCTGCTGCGTCGAGAACCGGTCGATATTTTCACTGGCGCGGTTGCGCAGTTCGGTCGTCGGTAGAATTCGAATTCTTTTTGTCATGCCGGTACTATCTTCCCTAAAATAACCGGTTTTTTGGCGCCGGTGGCTGCCTGTATGTTGTTCGTCATCCCCTTTATCGTCGCCCAGGCCAGAATCGCAAATGAGACCGCCTCTTTGGCATCGACGCTGATACCGAAATCACCGGTCGAAAGCATCTTAACATCCGGCATCTCGGCGTGCAACATCTCAACCAGCGTGTAATTATGAGAGCCGCCCCCGCATAATATCAATTCGTCCGGCATCGGCGACAGAAACCGCCGATATGCCTGGGCGGTGCTCCTTGCGGTCAAGGCCGTCACAGTCGCAACGATATCGGCATCGGCCAGACCTTTCCTGCCGGCCCGGCGGTAAATCCGCTCGGCAAAATCTGCGCCGAACTCTTCCCTCCCCGTCGATTTAGGCGGTCGACGCCGGAAGAAAGGATGCCGGAGCAGTTCACCCAGCAGCCGTTTATTAACCGTACCCCGCGCAGCCATTTTACCGCCCGTATCGCGGCGTTTCTTGCCGCCAGTAATAAGGTTCATGATACCGTCGATGACCATGTTTCCAGGACCTGTGTCGAAGGCGATAATATCATCTTGCGCGCAGCCGGCTGGCAGAAATGTGACATTGGCGATTCCGCCGATATTCTGAACGGCCCGCGTAAGCCGCTTGTGTTTGTCCTGGGGACTCCTTATGGAGAACAAAACATAATCCGCATAAGGCACCAACGGAGCGCCTTCGCCGCCGGCGGCCATATCGCGTGGCCTGAAGTCCGCAACCGTTGTAACGCCTGTACGCTGAGCGATAACAGATGGCTCGCCGATTTGCAGCGTAGAACGTATCGTCCTGCCGCCGTAACGCTTGCCGGAGGGCTGATGATAAATGGTCTGGCCGTGCGAGCCGATCAGGTCAATCGAGCTGAGGGATATGCAGCTTTTCGAGCAGAGCTTGATAACCGCATCGGCAAAAACCTCGCCCAGAACGAAATTATAATGACAGATATCATCAAGACGGGCCGACTCAGGCCGGCACAAATCAAGGATTCGCCGCCGCAGCACAGCCGGGTACGAAAAAGTATCGAACGCCAGCAGCCGAACCTTCCGGCTGCTTATCTCGACAATCGCAGCATCCACACCATCAGCCGAAGTGCCCGACATCAACCCCACCACACGCATTTTACTTTTGCCCGCAATGTCATAAATCCGCCGTTGCATCGCTGTCTCTTAGCTTAATTTACCATATATATTCTTTCACGTATTGGCAGTCACCAAAGGATTATATACCAGCTGTGCAAAACCTTCAACGTACTGGAAGGACAAAATGTGTATTTACATTTTCCACCTTAAATGATACGAATATCGCATTTGAATCTTTAATTACCGGATAATAACAATGTCTGATGCAGTTGAAAAAGCTGAAGAATTTTTGACGCGAGAGGGGGCGTTTCGGTTAGGGGAGTTGCTGACCGAGGCGTTCCATCCCAAGACAAAGACACTCTCGCAGACGGCGGCGGTGGACCTGCTGGCAGCGATCCGGATGCTGCAATCGGTGGACGATGAGATTCCGCCAGCGATGGAGAAGGTGCTGAAACAGGACTCGTTCGAGCGGCTCGTGGTTGCTTTCGGCGAGGCTCTTAGTGCCGGTAAGAAGATTTACTTTACCGGCTGTGGTGCTACGGGCAGGTTGAGCATCCTTCTGGAAGCGGCCTGGCGGCAGTTCTGGCGCCAAGGCGCAAGAGTCTCGCCTGAGTTGGGCGAGATGGAGGACCGGGTGTTCAGCATCATGGCCGGTGGAGATTTCGCTCTTATCAAATCGGTCGAGGGATATGAGGATTTTCCCGACTTCGGGCGATACCAATTGCGCCAAAGAGGCGTTGGACAGGGCGATGTCGTAGTCGCCATCACCGAGGGTGGAGAAACATCATTCGTTATCGGCACAGCGTGGGAAGGGCTTGAAGCCGGGGCGAAGGTCTTTTTTGTTTATAACAATCCGACGGAATTATTATGCCGTCACGTAAAGCGCTCGCGAGAGGTGATTGAAGAGCCGCGTATAACCAAGCTCGATCTGACAACCGGCCCAATGGCCATCACCGGCTCGACACGAATGCAGGCCACTACGGCCGAATTGTTTACTGTCGCAAGTGCGCTCGAAATCGCGCTGGTACGTTTTTTACGGTGGAAATTGTCACCATCGGACGCCGAAAGATTCGGGCTTCGGGAAGGGCAGCCGGATGAGTATCACAGACGACTGTGCAAACTCTTAGAGCAGCTTTCGAGTGACGAAGTAGTCGATACTCTTACAGCCGCCACGGCTTTCGAAGAAGACATCTATCGCAGGCAAGGCCTTGTGACCTATTTCGCCGATGAATTTTTGCTGGACGTGCTGACGGACACAACGGAGCGCTCGCCTACGTTCATGCTGCCGGCCTTTCGAAAAGTGGACGACAATCTCTCGCCGCGGTCGTGGGCATTCGTAAAGGATCCCTTCCGTTCCACTAAAGACGCATGGCGCGAGCTGCTTGGCCGCGAGCCTCGTGGCCTGGAGTGGGGACGCGACGTTTACGAAAGGATGAACGCGCCGGAGATTCTATTGGCCCGGCCGCCTAAGCTGGACAATGCCGAGATCCACAAGTTCATGATCGGCCACGAGCCCGATCCTTCGCGAACGGACACTACCGATTCGGCGCTGGTAGTTGTTGGGGTCGGTGACGAGGAACACATGATTCGTGCCGCCTTAGAGAAGTTCGGCTCGCAATACAAGAAGACCGCTGCGATTATCATCGGCCCGGCTAACGCTAGCAGCATGGCCGATGAGACCTTCCGTTTCCCCTGTACTCTGGCAGATTCGCCGCTGCAGTTGTGGCATCATCTCGCCGTTAAGCTCGTTCTGAATACGCTCTCTACTGCGACGATGGTCCGCATGGACAGAGTCATCGGCAACGCGATGGTATGGCTGTCACCGAGTAATAAAAAGCTTATCGACCGCGGCTGCCGCCTGATTGCCCAGCAGACCGGCAGCAGTTACGAACAGGCCTGTATCGCCCTGCACGAAGCGATGGAAGAGGTGACATCGTGGCAGCAGCAAGGCAAAGAGGTTCCCTCTCCGGTTGCTTTGGCAATCGAGAGGCTTCAAACGAGATAATCCATCCCCATGTGGCGAGGGCATCTTGCCCTTGTTCTGTGCCGCCGGCAAGATGCCGGCGGGACGCAAGGCCGGGACGGCCTCGCCACTAACAACCATCGGGATGAGGCTGCCACTCAATTGAATTGATGGAAAAGGGTGGCAGCCTCAAAGCCAAAGGCTTTGGGGATGGGCGAAGTTCGTAGGGTGTGCAACTTGTACCTTGGGCACTGGTTGCACACGCGTAACCTAAACCGCGTGGGCAAAAACAGAATTTGCCCACCCTACGAGTCTGATTGACCGGGGCAGCCGGCTGATCGCCCAGCAGACCGGATGCAGTTATAAACAGGCCTGTATCGCTCTACACGAAGCATTGGAAGAAGTCGAATTGTTGCAGCAGCAAGGTAAAGAGGTTCCCTCGCCGGTTGCTTTAGCAATCGAGAAGATTCAATCGGGATAAATGAGATATCCGGCCCTGATTTCCAGGAAAGATTCAAGCTCCTTCTGCCATTTGTCTTGCAAAACTTCCAGAGACGAATGATTTGTAATGGTGTTGCGGACTTTTGAGGTCCCGCATAAACGGTCGAAATGTGCGGCTTTCCATTCGAACCGATCCGGATAAATCCGGCAGATTTCATTGACGATTCTGACGCCGCTGGAATACGGCTCAAGCCGGTCGCGGTCCATGACGAATATCCGGACACCGTGACATTCCAGGCCCTGATACTTCGAGCTTGTTGGCGTAAAACTCGCAGGCTCGAAACGCATGGCCGGCAAGCTCAGCGTGTTGAGCCGGTCAGCCAGGAATTTCGAATCAATCCACGGCGCGCCGAACTGCCTGAACGGCATCGCAGTTCCCCTTCCTTCGGAGACATTCGTTCCTTCCAGAAGGCAAAGGCCCGGATAGACAGCGGCGGTTTCAAGGTCGGGCATATTCGGCGAGGGCTTGATAAAACGCAGCCCGGTTTGGTCATACCACATCCTGCGGCGCCAGCTTTCCATTGGGACAACTACGAACTCAGCTTTTACGTGGCCGGCCAGCCAGCCTTGCCCATTGAACATTTTCGCCAGCTCGCCTGCGGTCATGCCGTGCCGGACAGGAATTGGATATAGACCCACAAAGCTGGCCAGCGCCGGTTCGAGGATATTGCCCTGAACGCTAATGCCGTTGATGGGATTCGGGCGGTCCAGCACAACGAAGGTTTTGCCGTTTTCGGCTGCCGCTTCCATCGCCAGCGACATTGTGTAGATGTAGGTATAGAATCGGGCGCCGATGTCCTGAATATCGAAAACGAGAACATCGATATTCCGCAGCATATCGCTTGTGGGTTTTTGTGTCTTGCCATAAAGGCTGTAAACCGGCAGGTTATAGACAGGATGGGTTTGGCTGTCGATTTTCTCGCCGTCCCGGGCAGTGCCCCAAAGACCGTGCTCGGGGCTGAAAAGGGCCGTAATCTTCACGCCGGCCATACTTCTGAATACATCGACGATGAACCTGCCTCTACTGTCGTATGCCGTGTGGTTGGCAACGATTCCAAGGCGTCTGCCCTCGAATAAATTTTTATACTCGCTCACGCGATCCAGTCCGGTTTTGACCGAACCGTAACAGTACGAAAGCATCATAAAAAAAATCAGGATTAAACTTGTTTTTGTCGGTTTCATTTGTCGTTACTTTAAACGACTTTTCCGGCTAAAACAAGCAACAAGACAAGATTTTGATGACAATGGAGACATTTCCTGGTATGATCCATATCGGTGATTATGAAATTATTCCGAACAATAACAACGCTACTTGCTCTTTTGTTTTTTCTTGCAACGGGTTGCCAGCCGGAACATGAAAAAGAATCCCGGCAGCGTTTTACCGAAATTGACCAGGTCGTCGAAGAAGAAATGGCGGAAGGCAACTTCCCCGGCGCCGTTGTGCTCGTCGGCCAAAAAGATGACATCGTGTACTGGCAGGCGTTCGGCAACGAGATTATCGATCCGTGCGAGGAACCGGCCAATAGAAATACGATTTTTGACCTGGCATCTATGACCAAACCGATTGCCACGGCGACTTCGATTATGATTCTAAGAGACCGCAAGGAGATACAACTGGATGACTACGTGAGCAATTATCTGCCGGCCTTCGCCTGCAACGGCAAAGAAGACGTCCGGATCGAGAATCTCCTGACGCACACTTCCGGACTGCCGGCGTACACGAGCGCCGCCGAGCTGACCGAGCAATTCGGCAGTCCCTGTCCCGAAAAGGTGATTGAGAAAATTTGCTCACTGCAAGCCGTCAGCAAACCGGGCGAGGAATTCCGTTATAGCTGCTTAGGCTATATCACTCTTGCAAAGATTATCGAGACAATCAGCGGACAAAACATCGGCGATTTCAGCAAGGAGAATATTTTCACTCCGCTCGGCATGGAACACACATCTTTCAATCCGCCGGATTCCTGGAAGCAGGACATTGCGGCGACAGAAGTTATTGACGGCCGGCCGCTTCGGGGCACCGTCCATGATCCTTTAGCAAGGTTGATGGCAGGGCTGTCCGGCAACGCGGGGCTGTTTTCCAACGCTTACGATTTATCTATTTACTGTCGGATGCTGCTAAACGACGGCAAATGGCACGGCAAAAGAATTCTCAGTCCTGAATCGGCAAAATTGCTAACTGTCACTCGGACGTACGGCCGGGCCTGCGGTTTTGATGTGAACTCGACATACGCATGGGTAAAAGGTTCCTACGCCCCGGAACAAGCTTACTGCCATACCGGCTATACGGGCACCTCAATCGTCTGTGACCCGGTCAGTAAGACCTATATAATCATTCTCACTAATAGAGTCCATCCCAAAGATAACGGAACCACTAAACCTGTACGTATCAAAGTTGCAGATATTGTCTTTAATCGAAACGGAGGCGAAAAATGAAACGACGTGATTTTTTAAAAGCTGCCGGTTACGGCGCCGCTGCCCTGACCTTGTCTCGACACACCGACATAATTCAGGCAGCAGAGCGTAAGAAAAAGCCCAACATCGTTTATATCATGGCAGACGACCTGGGTTACGCGGAACTCGGCTGCTACGGGCAAAAGAAAATCAGGACGCCAAACATAGACAAACTCGCCGCCGAAGGCATGAAGTTTACCCAGCATTACTCGGGCAATCCGGTTTGTGCTCCATCACGCTGCGCTTTGATGACGGGCCTTCATACGGGCCACGCCCAAATCCGCGCCAACAAGGAAGTGGGAGGAGAAGCCGGATGGGTGCTGGGCTCGACAATCGGCGGGCAATGGCCGATAAAGGCCGACACCGTTACAGTAGCAAAAATCCTCAAAGAGGCCGGCTACACCACCGGGGCATTCGGAAAATGGGGCCTCGGACGCGTAGGCACAACTGGAGATCCGAACAAGCAGGGCTTCGACCACTTTTACGGTTATATATGCCAGCGACAGGCTCATACGTACTATCCCAATCACTTGTGGCGTGACGGCGAGATTGAATGGCTCGAAGCTAACAAGGACGGCAAAGAGCAGGTCTATTCACACGATCTAATCGCAGCCGAAGCTTTGAAATTCATCAAGGCCAACAAGGACGACCCCTTCTTTCTGTATGTCCCTTTCACCATACCGCACATGGCACTTCAGGTGCCGGAAGATTCGTTAGCCGAATACAGAGGCAAATGGCCCGACCCGCCGTACAAGGGCGACAAAGGATACTTCCCTCATCCAAGCCCGCGGGCCTGCTACGCGGCCATGATAACGCGAATGGACAGGGACGTAGGCCGGATTATGGCTCTGCTGAAAGAGCTTTCGCTCGACAATAATACGCTTGTCATATTTACAAGCGACAACGGCCCGACCTTCAACGGCGGAACGGACTCGGCGTTTTTCGAGAGCGCCAAGCCTTTGCGTGGTCTCAAAGCTTCCGTTTACGAGGGCGGGATACGTGTGCCGTATATCGCCCGCTGGCCCGGCAGGATAAAAGTAGGCAGTACGAACAATCATATCTCGGCTTTCTGGGACTTTTTGCCGACATGCTGTGAACTCATAGGTGTAGGGCCGCCGCCGGATATTGACGGTATTTCTATGCTGCCGACCCTGTTCGGACGAGACCAGGAGCAGAAAAAACACAAGTATTTGTATTGG
Source organism: uncultured Pirellulales bacterium (assembly GCA_964530105.1). Lineage (GTDB taxonomy): Bacteria > Planctomycetota > Phycisphaerae > Sedimentisphaerales > Anaerobacaceae > JAFGPJ01. The sequence continues at coordinate 18,403 of CAZHBL010000016.1, forward strand.
GAACTGAACGGTCAACAGGCAATCCGAATGGGCAAGTGGAAGGCTCTTCGTCTCAAGCCCGGCAGAAAAATAGAGCTTTACGACCTTGATAGCGATATCGCAGAATCGAAAGATTTGGGTGATGAGCACCCTGAAGTCGTCGCAAAGATGGCCGAGATATTCAGGACCGGCCGGACCGAATCGGAAGTGTTTCCATTACCCAAAGCTAAATCCTGATCCGAGGTAGCATCGGCCTTGACAGGATTATATAAAAACAGCTCCTGCCAAGGAGGGAGACGCGACAAGAGCTGTCTGCAAGGAAAATAGCTTTTGTGTTTCTATCGGCAACTTTTACAAGCAAGTTAACTAATCTCAAGAAATTTTAACGCCATGACGACTAACAAACACATATTGCAGGAAGAGAAAAATAGTATATCATTGTTATAAACATGATTTATGCATTACTATATGTGGAATATAGGACGTTCATAGATTTATTACCTAAAATAAGAGAAAGGCTGTAAGATGATTAGGTACAAATTAGCGGTAGTGTTATGTGTTACATGCTTAACGCTGGGTGTAGAATCATTCGGAAGAGAATATGAGGTTACCTCCCCTGATAATAACCTCCGACTGAAAGTCAACGTCGAGCAGAAGATACTTTACTCGCTCGACTATAAATCGAAACAATTGATCAAGCAGTCCCCTATATCGCTTACGCTGAGCGGCAACAGGATTCTCGGCGCAAATCCGGAAGTAGTTGAGGTCAAACGCAGAAGCGTGGATGAGCAAATCATCCCGCCGGTCCGTATAAAGAGCAAAGTCATTGCCGATAAATACAACGAAATGTCCATCGAATTCAAAGGCGGATTCGGACTTATCTGCAGAGCATACGACAACGGAGCGGCGTACCGATTCGTGACGGATATCAACGGGGAAATCGAGGTTCTCGCAGAAGAGGCAACCTTCAATTTTACCGGCGACCACGGGATATATTTCCCCGAGGAAGAAAGCTTCCAGTCACACTCGGAACGGGAATATAAACACCTCAAGCTCGGCACGATTTCAGATAAGATGATGTGTTACGTGCCTGCCTTGGTTGAAGTGCAGAACGGCCCGAAGGTTCTGATTACCGAAGCCGATCTGGAAGATTATCCGGGATTGTACCTTCGTGGGGCTAATAATGAAAGTCTCTACGGCAAATTTCCCGCTTACCCGCTGGCCGAGAAGGCCCAAAACGACCGGGACGTGCCGGCGACCAAACGCGCCGATTTTATAGCGAAAACCAGCGGCCGGCGAAGTTTTCCCTGGCGGGTTCTGATTGTAGCAGAAAAGGACGGCGACCTGATCGAAAGCCAAATGATTTACAAGCTTGCCAAGCCCCTTCAATTAGACGACACATCCTGGATTAAGCCGGGCAAAGTCGCCTGGGACTGGTGGAACGCCAACAACCTGTACGGCGTAGATTTCAGGGCCGGGATAAATACCGAAACGTATAAATACTATATCGATTTCGCAGCTAAATACGGCATCGAATACATCGTCTTCGACGAAGGCTGGTACGTACTCGGCGACTTGACGAAGGTCGTCAAAGGCATGGACATGGAGGAATTGTTCCGCTATGCCAAGAGCAAAAATGTCGGAATAATTCCCTGGGTAATCTGGAAGACCCTCGATGACCAGTTGGACGTAGCGATGGACCAGTTCGAGAGATGGGGCGCCAAGGGGCTAAAAGTTGACTTCATGCAGAGGGACGACCAGTTGATGGTCAATTTCTACCACAAAATCGCAAAGGAGACAGCCAAACGCCACATGCTCGTCGATTTCCACGGCGCGTATAAACCTACCGGCCTTCGGCGGGCTTATCCGAACGTTATCACCAGAGAAGGTGTTCGAGGGCTCGAGCACAGCAAATGGAGCACCGACGCAAATCCGGAGCACAACGTGACGATTCCGTTCCTGCGGATGGTGGCCGGGCCGATGGATTACACGCCGGGCGCGATGATTAACGCCCAGAAGCAGAATTTCCAACCCATCTTCAACCGGCCAATGAGCTTGGGCACCCGCTGCCACCAGTTAGGGATGTACATCGTTTACGAAAGCCCGCTCCAGATGCTGGCCGACAGCCCTTCCAATTACCTCAGAGAGCCGGAGTGTATGGAATTTCTCGCCAAGGTACCGACCGTCTGGGACGAGACGAAGGTGCTGGATGCAAAGGTGGCCGATTACGTGCTGGTAGCCCGCAAGAACGGCGATGAATGGTACGTCGGAGCCATGACCGACTGGACGGGCCGGGAGCTGACCGTCGATTTCTCTTTCCTCGAACCAGGCCGGCACACCATAGACATTTATAAAGATGGAATCAATGCCGACCGCTTCGGCAATGATTATAAGAAAGAGACTAAGAAAGTCTCCGCACAGGATAAAATGAAAATCAAGCTGGCCCCCGGAGGTGGCTGGGCCGCGATAATCAAATAACAACAAATTACACTGGACAAACAATGATTCGAAAATATCTCCATGCAAGTCTTGCTGTCCTGGTCATCTCCTGCCCGCTTTTTGCCGGCACAGAGTATTTCGTCTCGACCGGTGGAAGTGACACAAATCCCGGAACGCAGGCACAACCTTTCGCAACACTGCAGCGCGCCAGAGACGCCATCCGCGAGCTGAAAAAAAGCTCGTATTTGCCCCAGGCAGGAGTAACAGTATGGATTGAGGCAGGTACGTATTATGTGAACGAACCACTGACGTTGTCAACCGAGGACTCAGGCACAAAAAACGCCCCAATCATCTTCAGGGGACAACCCGGAGGGGAAGTTCGCATAGTCGGCGGACGGCAAGTCAAAGGATTTCAGCCGGTAACGGATCCGGAGATACTCAAACGGCTCGATGACTCCGTCCGGCAGAAAGTTGTCTGTGCCGACCTTAAAGCCGCGGGCATCACAGACTTTGGACAGGTGGCCGCCCGGTCAAACCGACTGGAATTATTCTTCCGGGACGAGCCAATGCAGCTTGCCCGCTGGCCCAACGAGGGCTTCGTGAAAATCGTCGAAGTCGTCGGAGAAACAACCAACACGACCAACGGCAAAAAAGGCTCGCGCGAGGGTAAATTCACGTACTCGGACGACCGTCCCAAACGCTGGGCCGACGAACATGAAATATGGCTTCATGGATACTGGTTTTGGGATTGGTCGGATTCTTTCGAGAAAGTCTTATCGATAGATACCGAGAAACGGATAATTGAGCTGGCCCCCCCATACCACAACTACGGCTACCGCAACGGACAGCGATACTACGCTCTCAATATACTCGCCGAGCTGGACCGGCCCGGCGAATGGTATCTCGACCGGCTCAAAGGAATCCTGTATTTCCTGCCCCCGGCGCCCGTTGATGACGGTAAAGCAGTTCTTTCAATGCTCCGGAATTTGTTTGTGCTGAAGGACTGCTCGTATGTGACTATTCGCAATCTCGTGCTGGAAGCAACGCGCTCTACCGCGGTAACCATATCCGGCGGCACGTCAAACACTGTCGCCGGCTGCACTATCCGAAATACCGGAAGCTGGGCTGTAAGCATTTCCGGCGGCAGCAAAAATTCAGTGCTTGGCTGTGACATTTACAGCACCGCAGAAGGCGGTGTGTCTTTAAGCGGGGGCGACCGGAAAACCCTTACACCCGCCGGACATCGAGCCGAGAACAACCACATACATCACTTCGGACGCATTTACAGAACTTACCGGCCCGCCGTCTCCGTAAACGGCGTCGGCCATCACGTCGCGCACAACGTGATTCACGACGGCCCTCACAACGCAATCCAGCTCGGTGGAAACGACCATGTAATTGAGTTCAACGAAATATATAACGTGTGCTTCGAGACCGGTGACGTCGGGGCATTCTATATGGGCCGCGACTGGACGGCCAGAGGAACCGTTATACGCTACAACTATTTCCACGATATCAAAGGCCCGGGTCTTTACGGCGCCATGGCCGTGTATCTGGACGATGCGGCAAGCGGAATATCCGTCATCGGCAACATATTCTACCAAGCCGGCCGGGCGGCGTTCATCGGCGGCGGGCGGGACAATCTCGTCGAGAATAATATTTTCGTAGATTGCGAGTCCTCGGTTCACGTCGATGCCCGTGGAATCGGCTGGATGAAATACCACGTCGAGACCGGCGGCACGCTGCCGCAGCGACTTAAAGCCGTGCCGTACAAACAGCCGCCCTGGAGTGAAAGATACCCACGCCTGGTCAACATCCTCGACGATACGCCGGGCGAGCCGAGCGGCAATATTGTCCGGCGGAATATCTCCTTCGGCGGAAAATGGCTCGACGTCGAAAACAAAGC
>CAZHBL010000017.1:0-22393 GCA_964530105.1 uncultured Pirellulales bacterium
GATGAGCATATAAAAACCTCCATGGGAAGCGTTAAATAAAATATAAGTAATAATTCGAGGCTATTCAAATCAGTCCGCGTTATAAAAGCGATACTTTTTAAATGTCCGATAGAACCTTGCTGTGAAGTGCGAGATTAAGACTTCCGTGCCGAAATGATTATTTGAATTATTTCAGTTTTGCTTAATGCTGGATTTACTAAGCGTTAACAACACCATGAGAATTCGCTGTAGAAGGAGGCTTCGTGTCTCGTGCGAAAATCTCATCTGCCAGATCTTCACCCACCTGCTTGACATAATACTGCTTGATGACTTTTTGTCCCTGAGTCTGAAGGTTACCCATAGAAGAAAAAACACCAATCTTCATAAGAAACAGAATTACAATGCAGGCAGCTAAATTCACCGCAGAGTGCCCATAATGACTACATCTTTCCAGCAGCTTTGGCTCGGGAAGCTTTCTTTCGAGCTTCTGAGCCTTCGGTTCACGCCGGAGACTGTGCTTAAGCACGGCAATGGCCTGCGTATTTGCACGCATCAGCAAATCAAGGCCGTGAGGCTGACTTTTCATAAAAGATAAGGCAAGATTTACTTTACCGTACGAAACGAGTCTATGCTGACATCTCGGACAGTACATAATATGGTTGTGCAGCCACTTTGCCTCTGGACCAAAACGCCTGCTTATAGCTGCATATAGCCATGTTCTGATTCGTTTGCATTGATTGTTTAGTTTCATAACTCTCATTTTTATTCTTCTTTACTCATCCACACTGATAATAACTGTATTGCTTTACACCGGTAAACTCTCGCTGTCGCTGCTGATATGCCTAATATCGTGCTGATTTGAGAGTAAGATAATTCCGCCAGATCGCGTAATGTAATAACGTTCCTTAAATGCTCAGGCAATTGAGCAATATAACTTCTTAAGGCTTCCTGCAGGTACTTCGAATCAATCTCTCTGGCAGGAGAGCTTACAGACGCTGTCGTAAAAGGCCTGGACCGCTTATTTCTCTCGGCAATCCTTCGTCTCAGCATTGAGATTGCAATGTTATTCGCTGTGCGAAAAACATACGCTTTTAAATGTTTTGGTTTTCGCCCTCCTTCATAATGGGCCAGTTGCAGAAACGTATCCTGATAAGCGTCACAAACATCCTGTTCGTTGCCCAGAATTCGCCAGAGCATAGTAACCAGTTCCTGGCCGTAGTTCTGCATCGTAGAGAGTATCCATCGCTGGCTCTCAACGACAGACTCATCAGCGGCGAAATCCCAAACCGATCCGTAACTTATGGCCTTACCAAACATAAGCGTCAATTCACCCTGTGTTACATTATCTATCTATTAAGACGCAGCACTAAATAATATGTTAACAAATTTCTTCGTAATATAGTGAAAAATTTTCTTTTTTCCTGGATAACGTTTAGGTATGCCGCTGCGTCTTATGTTTCGGTACAAAGTGTTAAAAAGGTAGAATATGTCAAAATCATATTGCATAAACATGGATATAAGTAATTGTAAAAAAAGCCCTTACGAAAAGCATGATAACGCAAATGACGTTGTGTCTTTGGTGGATGATTTGCTCACAAAAGCCGTGGGATGCGGTGCAAGCGACGTCCATTTCGAGCCTACGGGCATGGAATTAGCCGTAAAATTCCGTCTTGACGGCGTTCTGAGCACCATCGAAAAGCTGCCCGGCACGATATCCGACAACGTGATTGCACGATTAAAAGTTCTCGGGGGGCTTTTGACCTATCGCAATGATATTCCCCAGGAAGGCCGAATTGAAATCAACAAGAACCAGGGCGAAAGAATTATGGATCAGCGATTGGCAGTCTTTCCAACAATACACGGTCAGCGGGCAGTCGTGCGTTTATTCTACAACAACGCCGAGCTTATGGCACTGGATCAATTAGGCTTTTCAAAACCGTTATACACAGGGCTTAAGAACATTGCCGCCAGGAACCAGGGTGTTTTGCTGCTGACCGGCCCGGCAGGCAGCGGCAAAAGCACCACGCTTGCCGCTCTATTGCGTTATATTCTAAAATCTTATGCCGGAAAGAGCGTTGTTACCCTTGAAGATCCTGTGGAAATCAGGATCGATGGTGCGACCCAGGTCCAGATTACGCCGCACGGACAGATGACTTTTCCTACTGCTTTGCGATCGCTGCTCAGACAGGATCCGCAGGTTTTGATGATCGGCGAGATCCGGGATGCTGAGACTGCCAAAATCGCTATCGAGGCAGGATTGACGGGGCATTTGCTAATGAGCACAATGCACAGCGGCTCACCCGCCGGGGCTCTGCTGCGGCTACTGGAGATGGGAATCGAACCTTACCAGGTTACTTCCAGCATCTCAGCGGTCCTGAACCAGAGATTGGTCAGAAAACTCTGCTACAAATGTAAACAGAAGATCGAAGAAACCAATTCATTCAAGGCCACAGGATGCGACGATTGTCTCAACACCGGCTACAAAGGCCGCTTCCTGATCGCAGAAATGGTTCAATTAGACAGTCAACTGCGTAAGGCCATCTTAGCAAAAGCAGACCTGGATGAGCTTGAGAATATCCTCAAAGACAGAGGCCATACAACGATGCTCGCCGACGGCCAACGACTGGTCAACGAGGGCATAACAACGGAGGATGAGTTGAATCAAGTTTGTGGAATAGTCCCGGATAATCCCTAAGCTTTCGGAAATATTATGAAACGCACTATCATCTTTTTTATTATTCTGCTACCGATTGTGGTTCCGGCGGAGGCTCGCACAGTTGAACTGACGCTCCACCCGGCGAAATCACCGAAACCGGAGCAGAATTACCAGCTCATAGTAAAAGCCGAGGATCAAATTGACGCCGATGCGGCGCCGCTATATGAAAAGGCCCTGCAATCATTGCCGGGCGGTCTGAAGATGGATGAAATTAACCAGTGGCTGAAAACTCCGCCGGATAAGCTGCCTCTAAAAAAAGTGCAATCGACTCTCCAGCAGCTTGAGCCCGCACTGGAATTGCTTGAGCAAGCCGCCAGGTGTAAGCGATGCGAATGGCCCTACTTGTACGATGATGAACTATCGGAGAATCTACGCGAACATCGCAGGCTCCTGTTCTTTCTTGCCTTAAAGGTGAGATTCCAGATCGCCCGGGACCGCTACGATGATGCGATAGGAACTGTTCAGACAGGATTTGCGATGGCCAAGCACTTAGGCGATGATTCCACTCTTGTCCGTGGCCTGGTCGGGATAGGCATCTCTTCATACATGTGTCGACAACTCGAAGAGTTTATTCAGAGATCCGATGCGCCTAACCTTTACCGGGCTTTGCGGGATTTGCCGCAGCCGTTGATTGATCTGACCAAGCAAGTAGAATGGGAAGAGCCGGATACTAAAGGAAAAGTGCATTTGCAGATGAACAGGTTGGATCGTCACGTGACGATCCTGCAATGTATCGAAGCGATGCGTCTCTATGCAGCAGCCCACGAAGGCACATTCCCGAAACGGCTCAGCGATATAACATTGGTTCCTGTTCCCGACGACCCCGCAACGAACAAGCCATTTGTTTACACCCGGTCCGGTGCAAAGGCTGTTTTGGAAATGCCCGCTCTAAAAGGAGTGACTGAAAGAGATACGACCCGATATGAATTGAGTCTCAAAGAATAGAGCTCAGAATATACTGCTGTTTTCTGTAATAAACAGGAGAAGAATAAGATGGTGAGCTTCGAAAGTAATACGACGACATCCACAGGCAGTCTTATAAAAATCATTTCTGCCTGTTTTTTAGTTCTGTTACTAACCATAGTTCCGGCGGATGCACGCCGTTCCGCTGAAGGCCCGGTTGAGCTGACAATTTATCCGGCGAAGGCCGGTGAGCTTGAGAAGAAATACCAGCTTATGGTAAAAACCGACGATCAAATCGACGGCGATGCAGTGCCGCTGTATGAAAAAGCGGTTAAATCTATACCGAAAGACTTTAACCAGGAGCAGATTGTAGAATGGTTGAAGCTGCCGGTCGAACAATTGCCACAGGAGCAGGCCGAAGAGACGTTGCAGAAATATCTTGAAAGCCTGAAACTCGCGGTGCGGGCGACCAGGTGCAGAGAATGTAACTGGCCCGAGTGGAAGCCCGGGGATCAGATTGAGAATCTCACTGAGTATCGGAAGCTCGCCTTTATCCTTGAGTTGTGGGCAAGGCTGGAAATCAGCCGGGGAGGGTATCAGGGAGCCACTATCGCTATGCGGATGGCGTTCGGGATAGCCAGGGACCTGGGGCAAGCTCCTACGATTATACAGGTGTTAGTGGGAGCCGCTGTCGGCGAAGTTACGTGCAGAGAGGTCGAGCAATTCGTGCAGGCGAAGGATTCGCCGAATTTGTACCAGGCGCTGGCAAGCCTGCCCAGACCGCTTGTCGACATGGAAAAGGCGATTGAGAGCGAGAAAAAGGTCAGCCTCGAATCACCTTTGAACAAACTCACGCAAGAACAGATTGCCAAGCAATTGGAGCAGGCACACGATCGGACACGCGTCATTACAAAACGCCTATCCAACAATTTGAATGGACTGCAATGCGTGGAGGCTATACGGCATTATGCGGCTACGCATGATGGACAGCTTCCGGAGAATCTAAGCGATATAAATCAGATAGAGGTGCCGAAGGACGTGATGAGCGGAAAGGCGTTTGAGTATCGCCGCACTTCTGCGGGGGCAGTGTTAAAGTCGGTCATGCCGGAAGGCGGCGGGCCAAAAGATATGGTTCACTATGTAATTGTGTTGAAAAAGTAGTTTGATATACGAGGATTGACAATGGCTACATTCGAATATAACGCACTGACATCGGCCGGCAGGCTGATGAAGGGTACGATTGAAGCGGGCACAAACCAGGAAGCGGACGAGCTGCTCAAACAGATGCAGCTTGTCGTAAACTCCGTCGAAAAGGCCAAAGCAAAAAAGCCCAAAACGGCCATCGGCAGAAATGAGTTTGTGCTTTTCAATCAGCAGTTGGCATCGATTACTAAAGCCGGCATCCCTTTGGAAAGAGGTCTGCGGGAGCTTGCCGGCGATATCAGCTCCAGGTCGATGCGCCGGCTCGTCAATGCGATTGCCGATGAGCTTGAAGCGGGCGTGAGCATTGAGAAAGCGTTTGAAAAGAGACAGAAGCATTTTCCACCCCTTTACGGCCGGATATTAAAAGCAGGAGTCGAAACCGGCCGATTGAGCGAAATGCTGACCAGCCTCAACAGGCATCTGGAGATGGCCAGTCAGACAAGGAGAATAATTTTCGAAGCGATGACTTATCCTGCGGTTATCCTGGTTCTGGCGTCAATTATTCTAACGGGCGTTTTCACGTTCATCATTCCACAGTTTCAGTCTGTACTTGAGGAAATGACCGAGGGTAGCCAGTTGCCGGCCCTAACCAGATTGTTTCTTAGCATGTCTAAAAACGTGGTGCCTTTCTGGACCGCAGTAGGATTTTTAATTGCTGTGATTATTGTATTGTTCGCAATTCTTTCCGCATCGGCGGCAGGTCGCAGATGCAAGGAGTCGCTTCTTTTAAGCACACCGGTCATCGGCAGAGTTTACCATAGCAGCATGCTCAGCAGATTGGCTGAGGGATTGGCAATAATGGTGGCGGCCGGCTCCGATATGCCTCTATCGCTGAGGTTAAGCTCGGGTGCTACGGGAAGTGATAAGCTTATCCTTGAAAGCGAGGCCCTTGCAGCCCAGATCGAACAGGGAGCTAATATTTTAGAGGCCGGACAACTCTGTCGTATGATACCCAGGCTATTCTTGTATTCGATTCAGTTAGGCACACAACGCAACGAACTGCAGGACAACCTCTACAGTCTGGGCCAGATGTACGCTGAGCAGGCACGCTGCGGCCAGGCAAGATTGCAGGCAGTATTGTTACCGGTCATGCTGATCGGGGTAGGATGTTTTCTGGCAATGACCATCCTTGCGATGTTTTTGCCGATGATATCCATCATAACGAGTTTATCTGGGTAGGTTTTGATATGTTAATAATATTAACGATTTTATTATTGCTTGTTTACATGTATCTCGGGTGGAAGTTCCCGACAATCGCCTTGGTGACTTCACCGTTCGTTGCCGGCATTATGATTTTTATTGGAGTGGCAGATGAAAATACTGCGGCAGTGGTAATCGCACTAGGCATATTCATTATTACTATCATTGCCGTACTGTTGTCTAAACCCGAGCCCGACTCGGAACAGTGGCCCAAAAAATGTGCTAAATGGATTCTCGGAATCTTTGCACTATTGCTTCTATTAATAGCTATGGGTGCTTTTGTCGGGCCTTTTTTCATTATTGGCATTATGTTTGTCATTTTGTTAGTGGGCTCAATCATAGCCTATGGTTTGACATCACGGCATGCAACTGACGCTTATATTATTTCGACGATTGGTTCGAGCATGCGGCAGAATCTTCCGCTTCCGATGGCGCTGGAATCGGCGGCGAGTGGATATGCCGACAACCGCTCAAGAATCCTGAACGGAATACAAAAATGGCTGGTACAGGGCTATTCGCTTAGCGAGTCAATCAGGCGGGGCTATCCAACATGTCCCGGATATGCGTTGGCAATGATCTCCGCTGCCGAGCGGATTGACCAGCTTCCCCGCGCACTCCATGCAATCGAAGTGGATATGGTGGCTAAGGCTGACGAACGTAGAAAGATAAGACCGGTTCACCCGGCCTATCCGGTAATATTAATGGTCTTTACATTCTTCATATTATTGAGTTTTATGACTTTTGTCATTCCGGTGCTTGAGACGGCGCTACAGGAAATGATTGAGGGAGCGAAACTTCCGGCGGCTACTCGATTGCTAATAGGAATTACAAGTTTTGTCGCATACGAATATGCGTTGTTAATCTGGCCAGTGCTTATATTATTCTTTATTGCGATTATAATAATTTCGATATACAGCAAATTCAGACCTCGTCGGCCCGACAAACCCTATCTGCTTTCGCGAATGGGTGACTTTGTGAAATGGCATCTGCCTGTTTTGCACAACTTCGAGAAGAATTATTCGCTGGTCCAAATTGTCGAGCTTCTCCGGTTATCACTGAATGCAGGCTGTGCCGTTAATGAAGCTATCGAAAATACGCTCGGTTTGGATGTGAATAACTGCTTTAAAAAGGGTTTGAGAAGATGGCTGGAAAAAGTAGAGCGAGGAGACAATATCGCGGCGGCAATCAGAGAATCCGGATTAGGCTCTCCCCTGGCGTGGGCGTTCGACGAGAAAGTGAACCAGGGCAATACTCCGGCAATATTAGAAACGCTCGAGTCGTTCTATCGCACAAATTACAGCTATAGCGTGAACCTGGCCAGATTTATTATGTGGCCCTGTATAATCCTTTTCATGGGAGCAATCGTGGGATTTGTTATATACGCGATATTTTCACCGAGTATTTTAATAATCGAGAGTTTATCGGGTCAGGTGATACCATAACGCGGATATATGGAGCGAATTTATGTCAAGTAAAAAAACACGATACGGCGGCTTCTTGATGACGGAGATAATTGTGGCATTGACTGTTATGGCAATGCTCCTGGCCGGATTGGCATTTTCAATGAACGGTATGGCAAAGTTTAATCGCTACCAGTTAGTCAGGCAGCAATGTGTCGCCGCGGCCCAGGCGGAGCTTGACAGCCTCACCGCAACGGGTAAGCCAATCCAGGATGAAGATTTTCACCGAATTTGGCCTGAACTCAGCGTGTCCATCGAGAAATCCGCCGGGGTCGACCAGTGGCAAGGCCTGGAATTGGTGAACGTCACAGCAAGCGGCAAGAGCTTTCGCAAGGAAGTGAAAATTGAACTGTCCAGATATATTTCGAGGGACGAACCATGAGCCGAAGGGAAGTGATAAATATGCGTAAGGCCTTTAGTTTAGTAGAAATACTCATAGTAATCGTCGTTCTTCCATTCGTATTCCTTCTTTTCGACGGATTATTTAAAACACTTGCCAGCGAGATTCCATCATCCCTCCGCATATCGAACGAACACACGAGCCTTCTGCATATGCAGGCGCAGATGCAGAAGGATATCGACCGGGCAAAAAGCCTTCCGCTATCGTATGCGGGGCTCATCCCGAACGACCGGCAAGTCTTAATCGAGCTGCCGGAAGGCGTGTTCAGTTATCAATTGAAGGATGGCCAGGTGCTGAGACAAAAACTCACGGACGCCGGACAAAGCGACGCCGAGAATCCAATAGTCTGGTTACTGCCTCACGCGAGCGTGCAATGGAAGGTTTGGGCAAGAAACGGTCGAGGCTATGCTGTCGAAGCAAACACCCATATCGAGCATAAGAGGCGTGGCCAGTGGAAAAAGAAAATGGCCCATTCGCACCTGTATTTTGCAGGTGCACTTGGAAAGGAGCTGAGATAAAGATGAAGAACCGAAGGCGCCGCGGCTTTGTTTTGATATTTGTTATTATGGCGATCATCGTTATCGGAATCGAGATGTTCGCCTTGTCCGGTATCGCCAACACTATGCAGTTCCAGTCGCAAAATGCTTATCTCAAGGCATGCAGGCGAAATCTGCTGGCAAGCGGTTTATTGTGGGCGAATGAAAATATAAAGGAAAAAAGTAGCGAAATTCTTGATAAAACGATACAATTGGATGTGAGCAAAATGAATATTCGCGATTCGGCGTTAGATGTGACTATAAGTGTCGCATCTGAGGAAGAGGCGGAAATTCGAATAAATACATCGTGCGGCCGGGGCAGGCAGACTCTCAAAGGTTCCGGCAAATATAGAATCGAGTTCCATGATCAGCAGGAAACAACTCTTAGAGCACGCAAAAGCCCAGCAGGCGACTGACATACATATTTGTGCCGGGGCGCCGATTCTCTTTCGAGTTGGAGGAAAACTGGTCCCGATTACTAAAGAAAAGCTGACTGCCGAGCAGAGCCGGGACATATCGCTGGAACTGCTTACCGAAGAGCAGCAGGCCGAGTTTAAGAAGAATCTGGATTATGATTTAATGCTGGCGGACGAAGCCGGCAGGTACCGGATCAATGTCGGCTATTTTAATGGTGCGGTCGGCTCGACAATCAGAATCCTTCCCAACCGGCCAAAAACTATTCAGGAATTATCCCTGCCTGACATCGTCAAAGACCTGGCCGGCAGAACAAAAGGACTTGTGCTGATAACCGGAAGCACCAGTCAGGGCAAAACCACGACGATGACGGCGATGATCGATGAAATAAACACAACCAGCGAGAAGCACGTCGTGACCATCGAAGACCCGATTGAGTACGTGCATACGAACAAAGCCGGCGTTGTCAGGCAAAGAGAAGTCGGAAGGGATACCAAGAGTTTCTATTCGGGACTTCGGGCAGCCTTGAGGCAGGACCCGGATGTGATTGCGATAGGCGAGATGAGAGACTATGAAACCATCAAGATCGCCCTGGCAGCCGCCGAGACCGGAGTTATGGTCCTTTCTACTCTGCACGTCATATCACTCGATAAGATTATCGAAAGACTTCTGAGCTATGCCCCCGCTACGGATGAAGGCCAGTTAAGGTTTCTTTTAGCCGAATCTCTCCAGGGCATAATTCACCAGGAACTTATCCCCACGGTAAACGGCGAACAGAGGGTAGCCTGCGAGGTACTGGTTGTCACGAGTGCCGCAAAGAATATTATCAGGAGAAAAGGAGGATTCTTCCTGAGGAGCGTTATCGAAACGGGCAAAAAGCACGGCATGGTGACAATGGCCGAATCGGTCAACGCCCTTCTCGAAGCCGGCACGATAAGCGAAGGCGTTGCGAAAGCCGTCCTGTCAAACTACAAGTAGTACGCCATAAGAAGTCACAGTAGCAGCTACGATAGGAAGCGGACCATTCAATTTGAAAAAAACATCAATTCGCATAGACTAAAAGTGCCGTTTGGCGTGTTTCTACTATGACGTGTGAGTACTCACGTAATTAAGGGCAAGCCCATTGCGATAGAAGACAGACTATTAATCAGGAGGTTTAACGCAGGAGATATGGATGCTTTACGCCGTATATACGAGAAGTACAAGCCGGACCTGATTAGTGTGGCAAAAGCCCTGCTGAATGATGCTGCTGCCGTCGAAGATGTGCTTCATGATGTCTTTGTCCGTTTTGCATCCCAGGCCGGACGTTTCCGGCTTAACGGTTCGCTCAAGGGTTATCTGGCAATTTGCGTTGCGAACCGTGCCAGGAATGTCAATCGCCGAAACCGGCAAAATGGGCAAGAAACACTCATCCGAACCGGAACCGAATCATCAGGCCGACCGGAACCTTCTCAGGCTGCGGGATTTATGGAGCGGCGACGTTCTGTCGCTGGTGCTCTGGCTCAACTGCCGCAAGAGCAGTGTCAAGTGGTCGTGCTGCACGTGCTTAGTTCCCTGCGTTTCCGCGAGATCGCTCAGCAAACCGGCGAGTCGGTCAATACCATTCAAAGTCGCTACCGCTACGGGCTTGCTAAACTACAGTCTCTGTTGAATGGCGAGGTGGATTTATGAATCGGGCCGAGAAAATCAAAGAGTTGCTGTACAAGACGTTTCATGAGTCTGCCGACAGGATCGGCTCAGCAGCGATGGATGAGCGTATTCTCAACGATGCCTCCACAAGCATGAAACAGGCGGTGGCCGCTAATCAGCGGATTTACCCCATCTCTAAATGGAGAAAAATCATGAGAACCAAAACAATAAAATTAGCAACCGCCGCGGCGGTCCTCGTCGCGGTATTTGTATTAACGACTTTTGACAGGTTCTCCGGCACAGCCTGGTCGGTGGAACAAACGATCGCAGCAATCGAACGAGTAAAGAGTATGCAGATAAAGGGAACGGCCCGCTGGGGCCCTGACTCCGAGCCTGAACATGTTAACTTCAACTTTTGGATCCGGTTCCCGGGCGAGAACTCAGAGCCCCTCAAGATGCGTTTCGAGTGTGAGAGACGGATCGTTGTGGTTCAGGGCAATGTTGCGTACGAGTGCTGGCCCAATGAGAAAGTCGCCAGGGTCAAACACGGCCCCGGTATTCCAGACCTGAAATACTGGTACAAGGCGGCCGAGTTAAGTCCTTGGCTGACGGGTAAGATGCTGGAGACTCTCAGACAATTCAGTGATGATTGGAACCAGGCTACTCGAATAGATCCCGATTCCGGCCAGGAGCAGATAGTTGTTACTTGCAGCTACCATCCGAGCAACACATCATTTTTAATCGTAGTGGACCCGAAAACCAAGTTAATGCAAACGGCCAAGCTCTGGAATAACCTCAAGCGGGAGGGAGAGCCGGACATAGATGCACAAACGTTCATCTACAATAAGGATATACCTGATGAGCTATTTGAAATCCCCCCGGGCATGACTATCGTGAATGAGAAAGAAATCGAAGAAAGTAGAGCTCTGATTAATCAAGGCGAAGATTTATTCCACAAGGAAAAGAAATATACCGAAGCGATCGCAGTTTACCAGCAAGTCTATGAAAAGTACTCGGATATGAACGTCGCTGAGGAAGCTTTGATGATGATTGGGTTATGTCACAGACGGCTCGGACAACATGAAAAAGAGATCGAAGCCTACCAAAAAGCCGTCATTGAGTTTCCGAATCTCAAAGGATGGATCGAATCGACATATTTTTACCTTGGGCGCGCATACATGGATATCGGACAAAAGGAAAAGGCTCTTGATGCCTTCGAGAAATGTCTGGCCGCAGGGCAGGGAGTCCGCAGACCGGAACAATTCCCTCTCAAAGACGCTCGCGAGAACATCGCCAAAATCAAGGCCGAGCAGGACAGCCGGCTCCGACCATAACCTCTACCGATCATAAAACATATCGGGTAAATCTGTTGCCCTGAACTGAATATGTGAACCTGCCGGTCTCTAAGTTTGAGACCGGCAGGTTTGATTGTTTACTATTGTGTTAAGAATGGAAAAAAGAATATGGACAGGATTTTTTCAAATAGAGCGTAATAAATGGATTGCATCAACGCCGATTATTAGGTTAAACGACAGACTTTAAATTATGTAACCGAGTTTTCTTGAAAACATATAATTTATAGCGCTATCAGGAAAACCGTCTATTATCTTATTAGTCAAATTATAGGTGCACAGGATGTCATTTATAACCGCTTATTTCAACGATCGTTTAAGTGAAAGAGCCGAGAAGGCATTTCTGAAAAGCTGGAGACTGGAACTACTTAAACATGTTTATGGCGAGGTACTGGAAATTGGGGCCGGAACTGGAGCGAATATTGAGCATTATTCTAATCAGGTAACAAAGCTTGTCCTGACAGAGCCTGATAAACACAAGCGTAGAATCCTGGAAAAGAAGATATCAGATAAGGGCCTGGACAAATTTCAGCCCTCCGACGGCACGGCAGAACAAATTCGAGCCGAGGATGAATCTTTCGATTGTGTCGTGGCATTTTTCGTATTTTGTTGCGTATCCAATCCTGGAACCGTTCTGGAAGAGATAAAACGAGTGTTAAAACCAGGGGGTTATATCGTTTTTTTGGAACATGTTGCTGCCCCTGAAGGTACTTCGATAAGATGCTGGCAAAACAGGCTCAATCCAATCTGGAGGATTGTGGGAGATAACTTAAATCGAGAAACCGAAGAGGCAATTATTTCGGCCGGCTTCATGATGAGAGAAATCACCAGAGAAAGCATCCCTAAAGCTTTACCGGTATATCGACCATCAATCCGTGGTATTGCAGAAAAAACCTAACAAACGCATGCAGCCGGACAAACCAAAAGCTACGCCTGTGGTTTTCAGCTGGACAAAGAGCGGATAATTGGTGACAATATGGACTATGAAAGCACTCGAAGTAAAGACACTAACGAAACGATATGGCTCGGCAAGAGGCGTCGAGGATTTGTCCTTTGAAATCGAAAAGGGCGAGATTTTCGGCTATCTCGGCCCGAACGGTTCGGGTAAGACGACCACTATACGCTGCCTGATGGGCCTGCTAAGGCCGACAAGCGGCGAATGTTGTATATTAGGCCGGCGAGTCGTACCAGGCAAGGCAACCGAGCATAATCACATTGGTTATCTGCCCGGCGAGTTTCGCGCCTGGCCGGGATTAACACCGCGAAAGCTGCTCAGACTCCTGGCAAGATTAGGAAATGGTGACCAAATCGATAAACGACAAGAGGAGCTGGCTGAAAGGCTTGACCTTGATCTGGATCGGAAAATGCGCGCTCTTTCGAAAGGTAATCGCCAAAAGGTGGGAATTATCTATGCATTTCAGCATCAGCCTGATGTGCTCATTCTGGATGAGCCGACTATTGGACTCGATCCACTCATACGCCAGATTGTACTCGATTTGATTCGCGAAATCGCCCAGGCGGGGGCGACGATCCTGCTGTCCAGCCACGACCTAAGCGAAGTGGCGGCGGTTTGTGGCCGGGCAGCTATATTACGAGAGGGACACCTCGTCGAGCTAGCGCCGATATCGAAAATCGCCCAGCAAGGCCAGCGACGTATAAAGATATGGTTTGTCGAAGGGACACAAGTCCCTGAATTACTTGAAGATCAACTGCCGGATGTACGTATCATTCAACAGAATACGAACACGCTGCATATCTCCTATCAAGGCACTGTCGATGCTTTGCTGAAATGGCTCGCTCAGTTTCCGGTTGATCGTATCGCCACAACCGAAACGTCACTGGAGGAGGCATTCATTCATTACTATCAAAAGGAGGCCGGCCATGAACGCTAACGGTCGTTCTCCATTTCCCTGGTCGTTATTGCGATTCTGGACACTCCGGATTCTGCCGGCGTGGTTTTTGATTGCCTTGGTGATCTTCCTTTTCCAATTGGCAATCTGCGGCATTGTCCACGACAATGAACGCGTTAAAGCACTAATTCAGTATATTGACATGCTTCCTGCTTTTCTCAAAACTTTCATCGGTGGTGAAGCTGTGCGATACGGAAATATTGCCGGTTTGATTGCCATCGGGTATCAAGATCCCCTGATTTTACTCTTATATATGCTTTTTGCCGTGGGAGTCCCTACCGCCCTGCTTGCCGGCGAGGTCCAGAGAGGAACGATGGAGCTGATACTTAGCCGGCAAACTACAAAAACTCATGTCTATATCTGCGCGGGGCTTATCACCGTGGTTGGCATGTACGCCCTTGTCCTCGTGATGTTTCTGGGAACCGTAGTCTCCACGAATCTGTACCAATTCGAGCAACAAGTCCCGCTCTACAACTTTTTCAAACTGGCGATTAACGGCGGAATCCTCGCCAGCGCGGTCGGGGGAATCGCCCTGCTGGCAGCGGCGTGTTTTCGACGCGGAATGGCTGTCTCGCTGACGGTGGCCTTTTTGGTGGTGAACTATTTTATAATGATTATTACCCAATGGTGGCCTCGAATGAAATGGCTCGATCCCGTCACTATCTTCAACTATGTCGATGGGGCAAAGATTTTCATGAAGCCCACATGGCCCGTTAGTGATATGTGCGTGCTGATATCGCTCCTCGTCGTTTCCACCATGCTGGGCAGTGTCGTGTGGTGGCGACGTGATCTGCCGCTGTAATACAGAGTATGCAAAAACAAAAAAGGGCATATTTATGTGCTTGTGCAGCCGTCCTGTTCTGGGGCACTTCCGCTTCCGCTTTCAAGATTTCGCTTCGCTATATAGACTTTCTTTCGCTGTTATTGTATGCCTCGATCACATCAACTGTCGCTTTCTTCATATATATCCTCGTTTCAAATAAGCTTAGGCTGTTAAAAGGTCTATCAGGAAAAGACTACCTATACTCCGCCCTGCTGGGTTTTCTGAATCCCTTCCTTTATTATGCCGTTCTGTTCAAAGCATACTCGATACTACCGGCCCAGGAAGCCCAGCCGCTTAACTTCATTTGGCCGATAACCCTCGTGTTATTGTCGATACCTTTGCTCAAGCAGAAGATCAGACCTAAAGACATTCTCGCGACTTTCATCAGCTTTACCGGAGTTTTCGTAATCTCTACGCGAGGTGACATTCTCGGATTCAAATTCACTAACATCACGGGTGTTTTACTGGCGACCGGAAGCTCCATCATCTGGGCATTGTTCTGGATTTATAACGTACGCGATAAACTCGATGAGGTGGTCAGGTTGTTCCTAAATTTCGTGTTCGGGTCTGTTCTGACGTTTCTCTTGATGATGGTTACTTCAAGCGTGTGCGTACCGGATCTGTCAGGCTTGCTTGGAGGCGTTTATATAGGATTATTCGAGATGGGAATCACGTTCCTGCTGTGGCTCAGGGCGCTGAAGCTCTCGAAAACAACCGCACATGTCACGAGTCTTATCTACTTAGTGCCTTTCCTTTCGCTCTTATTTATTTCATTTACAGTTGGCGAGACGATCCTTCCCGCGACGTTTGTTGGTTTAATCTTCATCGTGGGCGGCATAATACTACAGAGGTTTTGACATAAATTTACCGCGCGCAGATCGTCTTTATCTTCCCCTCTTCCGATTACTTTCTGCGTTTTTCAATTCAACGCAATGCCTTCGCCTCAGACTTGCTCGGGAACAACAAACGGCGCACGATAGGGCCGTGTCAAGAGCAGGTTGGCCTGTGGATTGTCCACGAACTTCTCCGCCTGTGGGTCGAACTTGAGCATCGGGCCAAGCTGGTATGTGTTCTTCGGGATATCGAAACCCAAAGTTCCTTTGACGGTCTCCTGAATTGTTTCCCATGACTTAGCGACTTCCTCATGCTTGTCGAGCACATCCGGCCTGGTTCTGCCGGATACCTTCCGGCCGAGGCGATAGGAAATATTGCCCAAGTGGCAGCAGGCGGCGGATGGATGCCCTTCGGTGATGGGAGCATTGAGGTCACTTTCCTTGCGGCTGCGGATGCCGTGTATGAAGTTCTCAAAATGGTCGCCGGGGCCCATCTTAACATCTACGTCCACAAGAGGCTCGGCTTTGTCGCTGCCTTTGGGGTAGAATTTTCCACCTTTGATTGCTCCTTCTTCAAGATAAAACTCGTTTGTCACTTTGGACGGGTATTTCTTGCCGTCTAGACCGGCCCTATCGACCAAACCGATAACCTCGAAGACGAGCAGCGGCCCGCCGAAGTCCATGACGGTCAACTGGCAGTTGGGCGTTTGGGCCTGATCGGTATAGAGTGCATAGCCTTCTGTCGAGTTCACCCAGCGTCCGCCCATACTGATGACGCTCTTTGGCAGCACGCCGCCGGGTATGGCCCAGCGGGCAATGTCCATCTGGTGGACGCCTTGGTTGCCGATCTCGCCACAGCCGAAATCCCAGAACCAGTGCCAGTTATAATGGACGATATTCTCATGGTACGGCTGCTCCATCGCCGGGCCGAGCCAAAGCTCGAAGTCCAGGTTCTCAGGCGGGTCTATGTATGGTTTGAAGCCAATGCTCCACCGGCCGCTTCCATTCTTCGAGGCCCAGGCCTTGGACACCAGCAGCTTGCCGTACTTGCCGCTGGCGACGGCAGCGACTTGTTTCGCCCAGTCCCTGCTGGAACGGCTCTGAGTGCCCTGCTGCACTATTCGTTTGTATTTGTGTGCCGCCTCGACGCATTTGCGGCCCTCGAAAATATTGTGACTGCAGGGCTTCTCGACGTAAACATCCTTACCCGCCTGGCAGGCCCAAACTGTAATCAACGAGTGTGAGCTATTGGTCGTTGCGATGGAGATGGCGTCGATACTCTTATCTTCCAGCAATTTGCGAACATCCACATAAGTATCGACAGGCGTATTGCGATCTTTGAAAGGCTTGGCTCGACGTTCAAGAACTTTTTTATCTACATCGCAGAGCGCGGCCACTCGGACTCCGGACATATCGTTGAATGCGCTGATGTGTGAGCTGCCCCGGCTGTTAATGCCGACCACCGCCACTCGAATCTCGTCGTTTGCCCCTCGTACACGGGAAAATGGACTGGCCATCGCCAGACCGGCACCGGCGACCATTGAACCTTTCATAAAATCTCGGCGTGTGAAAACTTTCATGAGTAATCTCCTTATGCCCTGATATTTTCATAAAAACAGACAACGTTAAAAGCTAAAAAGCAGAATAAACAAATGAAAACTTGACGGCAAGGGTAAACTAAAAAAGTTGAAAACTTCAGCCCCCTGCTTAAACAATAACTTCTTCAAGAGTTCGTGCCACGATATAATCCGGCAGCTTATTCAGGCCCGGTTTCTCCTCATAAGCTGAGATTATGCTCCTGTCCGGGAATACTCCGGCTTCGGCGATAATCTCCTCGGCCACCGGCCGTAATTGTTCCTCCGTCAAATCCTCAACCGCCTTGCGTCGTGCAGTTTCCACCAAAGATTGGAACTCATTCCTGCTGTCATACCAGTTGAGCTGTAACTCCAATTCAATAACTTCTTTGGCACTGCATCGGTTATAGATATATTGAATCCCAATCGGATTGTACGCTTCGATACGCTCATCAATAAACGCCACGCAGACATCACGGTACGCCTTGTATTTTTCCTCGTTAAAGCCTTCATATCCTTGTTTTTCTATCTCTTCGGCGAGAAATTCATCGATTTTTGCCGCCAGAATCTCTTTTTGAGCCGCCAGCCGCTCATAAAGGGCTTCATAATACGCCCTTAAAACTACTTTTGTTTCGCTCATTAGCTCTCCTCATGTTCGTTGCCGTCAGAAAAAATGTTGTTTTCGGACCCGAACACCTAATTATAGCATTAAAATCTCTCAAATTCCTTATCATGCCTAAAATAATCAGCCATTTTTACAATACAGCGGTCGAATCGGGCTTTCGACCCCGGCAAAATGGGCTTTTTAGCACTTTTCCTTCCCAAATTCTCCAAAAATCCGGAATTTTGCTTAAATTTTATTTTTGATTTTGGAGTGAAACGTTGTTTTTGGGCTAAAACAAGCTTGTTTTCATAAAAAACGCGGTTTCCCGTTCTTTATTACCTTTTTTTCTCGTTTCGTTAACCCTTTTACAATATTCTTGGAACTTGAAATTGGCTTTGATTGGCTTTGTTTTTTCGCTGCCTCCAACCGTTAATACTTTCATAAACCATTGTTATCACTAACTTAACAAAATTTATCCCTTCAACAAATTGGCTTTGTTTTGTATTTTTCGCTTCTTACGGCAAAGGAACCAAGCAGAATATGAACACAAGAGTGTAAACATAAGAAAATGATAACTGAACATAATTCGAGAGTGGATATTGAATGGCCTGACTTATTTTTGCTTTTTTTGTCTTTTTTCTTAAAATTAAAGGTAACATTTTGCCACTGTGAATCGTGTATATTTTGAAAAAAGAATTGTTTTTGGATGTGGACTTGATTATTGGATCGATCCACGTGAGTTGTTAATAGCCATTGTGCCTTCTCGGCTGTTGCTGCCCGCGGACTTCTGTGTAGGGCGAATCGCAAAAACAGATTTTCGGCCAGCCTTTAGCCTGGTCGTTAAGGTGACGATTGATAAAAGCCTCAGTCTCGCTTTTCGCCTTGCGGCCAATCTTGATCAAGTCTTGTGCGTCCATAGCTTGTGTCTTTCATTATTAACGTTACATTAATAATATCTGTACTCTAAAATATAAGACGCTCAAAGAATCCTTTTTGTTGTAAAATTCCCGAAAATATTTTTCATTTTTGTGATCCAGATGGTAAAATTCATTAAAAGAACTTTTGGAGGTCGGTTTTTGTGAAAGGGGAAACTATGCGGCGTAAGATTATCCTGGTTGTTGTCGCGATAATATATGTTATTGTTGCGGCGTTGGGCATTTATCTTGGTCATCGAGACGACCGGCCGCAACCAACAATCCAGCCCTGTGTCTCAAGTATTGCAGGCCAGGCGGACAACACAGGCGATACACTTGTCTTTGTGACAAGATCCGGCTTATGGTATCACCGTGGTGCTTGCCGCGAGCTCCAAAAATCCAGAATACCGGTGAAGCTCAGCGTGGCTCGCCAATACTGCAGGCCTTGCACGAAATGCAGGCCCCAGCGGTAGCGGCGGGAGATAATTCTCAAATCAGCAGAGGTTGCAACAGCAGGGAAAATCAGGATGTGAGAATCGAGCATCCGGTATCGAATCGGTCGTCTGTTTTACACGACTCATTATCGACTTATAACCTTTCATACGTATCAGTTGGGAGTTTTATTATAGATATCCTCATGCCGCCACAAAACCGGCCGGTAATCCCTGCCCCATGACATGTCTTGATGCTGGTTGCAGTTTTGAGTGCTCGCATCATATTATTCGGATAATTATTTCAATTTTTTTACCCTTTTTTTCTGTGGATGCTAACTGCTTATCTTAGAAGCAATTAGGTGAGTATTATTTTGTTATGGTTGATTGAAATAAAACATAATATCCCTTGACAGATGAGGTGACTATTTTATAGACTGTATTTTTTAGTTTGTGAATGTGAACACAATCACTAAATTAATGAGGCTGTAATTTTGCTTATGAGGTACCGTAGAATTCCAGATGAAACGGTCCGGCGATTGCCGGTTTATCTGCGGAGTTTGCTATTTACGTCGGAACAGGGCCAGGAAAATATATCGAGTCAGAACCTGGCGGATTTAGTTGGCGTTAACGCATGGCAAATCAGGAAAGATTTTTCTTTTTTTGGAGACTTCGGCACGCGTGGAGTGGGCTATAGCGTTGAAAAGCTTGCAGCGCAGATCAAGAAAATCCTCAAAATTGCCGCCGTACAGAAGGCTGCTTTGGTCGGAGTCGGTAATATCGGCTCAGCGGTTTTGGCATATTCGGATTTTGGCAAGTACAATCTTGATATTATAGTCGCTTTTGATGTTGCCCCTGGTAAAATCGGCAGGAAAATAGAAAATGTTGTCGTTCAGGACATTTCAAATCTGTGGAAGCTGAGGAAACAAAAAATCAAGTTTGGGATTATAGCCGTACCACGCCAGGCGGCCCAGGACACGACCGATAAATTAGTCAAAGTAGGTATTAAAGGTATTCTGAATTTTTCTCCGTGCCACTTAGCGGTACCTAAAAAAGTCAAAGTAATAACCATTGACATTGCAATGGATTTGGCACGCTTGCCCTATTATATACCGGCATTTTAAATTTGTTAAATTGGGCAATATGTTTTTGATTGCTAAAAAGTAAATAAAATAGTAAATCGATTTTATTGTTTGCCTTCGGTTGAGTACAAGGCGTATATAATGTTATAGGCAAATTACAGGTGAGCAAAAATGCAGACTGTTTTTTTAAGTGAGTTAAAGCCTTTGTTGGATGCTGTTGCAAAGTCTATGGACCTTTACGTTCCGAAGAAGACCGGCACTCACTACGTATATAACAGATACGACCCTTCCGCCGCTGTTCCGGTTGAGATCAATAACATACGCGCTTGTACACCTTCAAAGGAATTCCTGTTTCCGCTTCGGGAGCTTGCAGCGGTTTTTCCCGAGCCGCTGGAGCCGAAGGAGATCGAGCCGTTTGCCGTCTTCGGATTGAAGAACTGTGATTTACTTTCGATCGAGATCCTCGACAAGGTATTTAGAGAGAAGGAATTCGAGGATCCTTTCTATGTGAAGCGCCGTGAGAAAATGTTCATTATCTCATCGGATTGCTCGGACCCGGCGGACAGTTGTTTCTGTAATGTCCTGAACGGCCGGCCATTTGCTCAAAGCGGCTTCGATTTGAATGTTTCGAAAGTAAAAGGAGGCTTTGTTGTCGAAGCCGGCTCGCCGAAGGGCGATGATTTTCTCAAGACAAATCCGGAGCTTTTCATCCAGGCCGGCGATGAAGTACTGGCTCAGCGGGAGACAAAAAGGGCCGAGACACAAAACCAGCTCGAACAAAACAACGCAGACCTCAAGTTCGATGCGCCCGTCAACGAGATTGTGGAAAACGGTCAGGATTCCGATGTATTTGACGAAGAAGCGAAAACCTGTGTCGAGTGCCAGGCCTGCACAAGGGTCTGCCCGACCTGCCATTGTTTCTACCTCTACGATACGAAAAAGGAAGACTACTTCAGCAAGATGAAGATGTGGGACAGTTGTATGAGAATCGCGTACGCCGAAGTGGCCGGCGGCGCCAATCCCCGTAAAGCCCTCGGCGACAGGCTCAGGCACCGTTTCATGCATAAGTTCTCCTATTTCCTTGAGAGGTACGGTCTCGATATGTGTGTCGGCTGCGGGCGATGCGTCGATGCCGAGGCCGGCGATGTGGATATCCGGGAGGTCCTGAAAAAACTCAACGAAGAACTCAAAGGCGAAGGTAAGAAAAAAGCGAAAGTTGGAAAATGAACAAGAATCTCTACCAACCGATAAACGGCGAAATAGTTGACATTATCGATGAGTCTCCGACGATCAAAAGTTTTGTCGTTGTGCCGGAAGAGGAATTTCATTTCGCGACCGGCCAGTTCGTGGAGTTGACTTTGCCGGGCGAGGGCGAAGCGCCGTTTACGCCATCCTCATCGCCCGCCGTCACGGATAAAATGGAAATCAGCATTATGAAAGCCGGGCGGATCACGGCCTTGCTGCACGAATGCAACAAAGGGCAGAAGGTCGGCATTCGCGGTCCCTACGGCAAAGGATATCCGATAGAAGATTTCGTCGGCAAGGATGTCTATATCATCGGCGGCGGAGTGGGTTTGGCGCCGATACGGTCTCTGTTTTTGACTCTCGTCGACAGGATTAAGGATTTCAAATCCGTGGTCTGCCGATACGGGGCCAAATCACCCGAAGATTTCATCTACAAAAACACGCTCTTTGACTCCTGGCGAAGGATTGAGGGTGTGGATATGAAGCTGACCGTTGATAAGGCAAACGGTCAGTGGAAGGAGAACGTCGGCGTTGTCACTAATATCTGTGCGAAGGATGATGTTGATGTGAAAAACGCCGTAGCTGTGATATGCGGCCCGCCGATTATGATGAAATTCGCAACGATGAAGATGCTGGAGTTCGGATTTGAGAGCAGTCAAATCTATCTTTCGATGGAAAAGAATATGAGCTGCGGCATCGGCAAGTGCGGCCACTGCATGCTCGGAAAATATTACGTATGCAAGGACGGCCCTGTCTTTACCTATGACCGGATAAATAAGTACCCGAATATTTGGGACTAAAATCGAACGCATGTGAAGCGAAATACGAGATACGAAATTATGGGTGCGAAGTTAATAATCGATTTGGCAAAATGCAGGCTTCAGGAAGAATCCGAGGTTCATTGCTCGTACAAGCATCATCCGGGGAACAAGGGAATCGACTCGCTTCTTGAGATGATTCGTTTCGCCTTGATATGCCGCCGGTGTGAATCGGCGCCGTGCATAAGCGCCTGTCCCCGGGATGCCCTGGAGAAGGTGCCGAGCGAGCGGAATGATGCCGGCGTGCTGAAACGGGCAAACATGTTGTGTACCGGCTGCGGCACCTGCGCTATCGCCTGTCCGTTCGGAACAATTTACACCGATCTGATACCCTTTCCGAGCAGCGTATGCGACGTATGCAGGGACA
>CAZHBL010000018.1:0-22325 GCA_964530105.1 uncultured Pirellulales bacterium
TGATATTGACAACGGCCGACATCGCCACAAAGGCGATAATCTTGACGAACACCCGCGAAACAGCCACCGCTTCGCTGAACTCTTACGCCAACACCGTATTACCGCTTACATAAACGGCCATACCCACAATTTTTCCTACGCAAAAATCAACGGTATATGGCAAATCGACGCAGGTCATGCACGTGGGATAGGAGATATGGGTGCACGCAGCACCTTTTTAAAAGTCTACGTCGGTATCAACAATTGCTGGATCGAAGCGTACCGGCTCGACCAAAATAAAAACACTTATTTAGTTACTAATATAATTTCCCTATACTAATTTTTAACGGAGTTATTTTGGCGCTCGATAAAAATTGAAAAATCATCGACCACCGGCATAGCCGGTGGAATGAGGAAGGCCCCCTAAAAGGGGCCGTTATGTAACGTTAAGTTCGTCTTGTTCCTGGTTTTGTTGGTGTTGTTCTTGGTCCTGGATATATTGACGTATGGCTGATTCATCTAAACCAACCGTGCTAGTGCCATTTCCATTAACAGAGTTTCGTATTTACATGAGTTATCATAACTATTTTTGAATAAAAGACTTGCGCTACCACAACATATGGTATACATAAGTTCTTCACTTAGGCTGCATGGAGCAGCCGGCCAAAAGTGGAGAACAAACAATGGACATAGTTGTCTGCGTATCTACCGGACGCATGGTTCCGCGTTTGGTGGCTTAGAATCTTTTGCCGGGTTCAAGCTTGAGAAAGGGGAGCCATTATGCCAAGAGGAGATGGAACAAGACCAGCCTGCGAAGGGCCTGGGACAGGTCGCGCTCGCGGCCCAGGCAAAGGCCGAATGGGCGGTCCGTTTGCGGCAGGGCCGGGCGGAAACTGCCTCTGTATGAGCTGTGGCCGCACAGTCCCTCATGTCGCTGGACAGCCATGTAATCAAAGAACCTGTCCTGAGTGTGGCGCGACAATGACCAGAGAATAACCTCCGAGTCGAAAGGCAACCGCACATGTTTCCGGGATTTTGAAGGCGGTGACGCATCGGGTCCGGCCCCAGACGGAACTACTTGCAAAATGTTGGAACGGAAAACGAGAACAACAGATGGAAATCTTCAGGAACACCGTGTATAAGAACTCAGGTAATCCCGCCAAGACCACAATCAGCGGGATCAGCGAAACTGAGATTGGACCGCCCCTGGAATATGGTGGCAGCCCAAGTTCATTAAATCCGGAGGAGATGCTGGTTGCGTCTGTAAACAGTTGTATTATGCTGGTGTTCTTCCATTTTGCCAAGAAATATGAGATTGAGATTACGTCCTATCACTCGGGTGCAGAAGGTAAAGTCGAGAAAACCAAAAGCGGGTTGCGTTTTGTGATTATTGAAGTCAAAGCAAAAGTGAGGTTGGGCACTGCCGCTTCGGCCGGAAAGATCGAAAAGATTGCTCATTTGGCTGAAAAGTATTGCCTTGTTTCCGGCTCGCTGGCGTGCCCTGTTCAGTACAATGTGGAGGTGGTTGAGTAAATAGGAATAAAATGATACTTAGGGGAGTCTTTGTTCTCTGTGGCTGTTTGCTTGTTTTAGCCGGGTGCGCATCGAATGATGAGGCGATGCCGCAGATCGTCTATTCTCCAAGTTCTGAACGCACAGCACGCCCGCTGACGCTAATCGAGCGGCCGCCAAAAAAGCAGGCCGTTAATGTTAATGAAGACGTGCCCACCAACTGGCTACCCCAGCCTATAGTGGAGAAGGACTGGACGGCCATTGTGATTCATCATTCGGCGACAGAAAATGGAAATGCAGCTATTTTTGACAGGATACATAGAGAGCACAACCACTGGGAAGGAGTCGGTTACGATTTTGTTATCGGCAACGGAACAGATAGTGGCGACGGGGAAGTTGAA
Source organism: uncultured Pirellulales bacterium (assembly GCA_964530105.1). Taxonomy (GTDB): domain Bacteria; phylum Planctomycetota; class Phycisphaerae; order Sedimentisphaerales; family Anaerobacaceae; genus JAFGPJ01. The sequence goes on from CAZHBL010000018.1 coordinate 1,893, forward strand.
GTGACGTTTCGCTGGCGAGGACAAATCCCCGGCGCCCATTGCGGAGGAACACCGGGCAATTGGGCCAACGAGGATGGCATCGGAATATGTCTCGTTGGAAACTTCGACCGTACGACGCCTACTGCGCGACAGATGCAAGCTCTCGCCACGTTAGTCCACTTCCTGCAAAAACGATATAAGATTTCGGAGAGCCGTATCTACGGTCACAACAGTACTCCGGGGGCACGCGTGACCAACTGCCCCGGGGCCAAATTCCCAATGAGCAAGCTCAAGCAGATGCTCCGTTTGTGAGTTGATAAGAGTTGAGAATATTGAGATGCCGACCGGACTGCGGGGGCTGGGGTGGTCAAAGGTTTTGGATGGAGCAGCCAAAAGCACATAACATTGAGGAACGATCCAGAAGAGAACATAGTGAAAGATGCTTTGATGCAGATAAGTCCAGGCATAGGTGACGGCGATGCCTATCACCGCATTCTGTTTGCCACATTGCAGGAGCCTCAGTATCACATCCTTGTTCTGACAGTATTTCAACCGCAGGACATTCTAAGTGGTTACGGCTTCAAGCTCCAGAACATTGGCAAGCAAATGGTTTGCGACGGTTAAGTTATTGACCTGTTCAGTTACCGCCATACTTCCGCCTTGCCTCTTCAGCTTGTTGGAAGCTTCCGTCGAGAACGATATGGCTCTCCCACGTTCCGATGTGAACAGTTGAATTACCTGCCATGGTCTTTGACTCCGGCACGCCACTGTCACACTCACCTATTAACGTGTGCAGCGATACTGGCTTCCAGCTTGTAGACGCCTTGGCCCAATGCAATTGTTTCCGATTTCGGAGCTTCATGCCTTCACTTTCGTTATGGCCGACAATTCGCCGTTCCTTTGGCTTCACACAGTTTGTTACCTCCCTATGTGCAAAGTTCTGTTCTGGCCTGTTGGTTAGACTTTAGCCAGGCTGGATTAGCCAGCTTGCCCACATCAGCCTCGTGGCACACCTACAACTTTGAATAAAACTAAATCGTGATTATCTATCAAATAAATCGCTATTTTTAGGAGACAGGACGATGAAAGTTTCAAAAAGAAAAACCCGTCCGGACAAATTTCCCTTAGAACTGGAATTGTTTGTTGTTTCTCACCAATTCTTATCGTCAAAGAGTCGACCACCTCTTTTAGCCATTTCAAAACTGGGGATGAGTCAGGTGAGGATCTTGTTGACAGCGTCATAGTAGAAGCTACTATTTATAATCCAGGTGGCACTCATTTGGGCGTTTTTCCTGGTACCCTTTTAGGCGCTAATCACCACTGTGGTGACGAGATTCACATAACTTGGACATTATGGTAAAGTAGATGACACATAGATCCTTGAAAATATGTCAAATAATAATGTTAAATAAAAATACTAAAATGGGAGATTGAAAATGAAAGAAGAAAAATTAACCACAGCAGCAGGGATTCCGGTCAGCGACAACCAAAATTCCCTGACCGCCGGTGAAAGAGGACCGACGCTTCTGCAAGACCACTTTCTGCTGAATAAACTGGCACACTTTAATCGGGAACGCATTCCCGAACGGGTTGTACACGCCAAAGCCGCCGGTGCCTTCGGAACCTTTACCGTCACCCATGACATTACAAAATACACCAAAGCGAAGATTTTCTCACAGATAGGCAAGAAAACAGATATGGTGGGCCGTTTTTCGACCGTTGCGGGAGAAAAAGGATCCGCTGATACAGTTCGCGATGTTCGGGGATTCGCACTGAAGTTTTATACGGAAGAAGGCAACTGGGATTTGGTTGGTAATAATACCCCGGTTTTCTTTATCCGGGATGCAATTAAGTTCCCCGATTTTATACACACTCAAAAGCGCGATCCGCAGACCAACGCCAAAGATGACACCATGCAGTGGGATTTCTGGTCTCAGGTGCCCGAGTCTTTGCACCAAGTAACAATTTTGTTCTCAGATCGTGGTATTCCTAAAGGCATTCCGTATATGAACGGCTACGGCAGTCATACGTACAGTTTCATCAATGCCCAGAATGAGCGTTTCTGGGTCAAGTTCCATTTTAAAACCAACCAAGGCATCCAGTGTATGATGCAGGACGAGGCCAACCGACTGGCAGGACAGTGTCCGGATTATCATACTCTTCAACTGTTTGAGATGATCAAAAACGGAGAATATCCTAGTTGGACGCTTTCTGTGCAAATTATGACGGAAGTCGAAGCTGAAAGTTACCGGTGGAATCCGTTCGACCTGACAAAGGTGTGGCCGCATGGCGACTACCCGCTGATCGAAGTAGGCCAATTGGAACTGAACCGTAATCCGGAGAATTACTTTGCCGAAATCGAACAGGCGGCCTTTTCGCCCGGCAATGCCGTGCCTGGGATTTCTTTCTCGCCATGTAAGATGCTTCAGGCTAGGATTGTCTCCTATGCAGATGCCCATCGGTATCGCCTGGGTACTAACTACGAAAGCCTGCCCATTAATCGTCCCAAATGCCCGGTGCATAATTATCAACGGGACGGATCCATGCGGTCTGATGGCAACGCTGGTCCATCGGTCAATTATGAACCGAATACTTTTGGCGGACCCAAGGCTGACCCGTCTTTTGCTGAGCCACCACTGAAGATTTCAGGTGACGCAGATAGATATGATCAGAAACGAGGTGTTGATGATGATTATATCCAGCCAGGTAATTTATTCCGGCTGATGTCTGCCGACCAGCAGCAGCGGCTGATTCAGAATATTACCGGTAGCTTGAAAAAAGTCCCAAAAGAAATACAGCAGAAGATGGTAGCTCATTTCCGCAAAGCAGACAAAAACTATGGCGATGGAATTGCTAAAGGAATTGGTCTTAAGAAATATGTCTCGAAGTAAACTTGTACCAGAATGAGATTTTAAAGATAATAAAAAAGAAGACAAGGAGATTATAATGCCAGAATTTGGAACACCATTTTCAGGATTAGCAAAAGACAGAAAGATTACTGAAGAAGAATTGACTCGCTCGATTCGCTTCATGATTGCTGCGGAGTATGAGGCAATTCAGCTATATATGCAGCTTGCGGAGTCAACAGATAATAAATTGGCTCAAGAAGTTCTTAAAGATATTGCCGATGAAGAGCGTGTGCATGCAGGTGAATTCTTAAGATTACTAAAGGAACTTGCTCCTGATGAACAGAAGTTTTATGATAAAGGAGCAGAGGAGGTTCAAGAGGAGATAGATAAGATAAAGGGAAAATAGCCAATGCAAGATATTTTTATGACTCCTATTGGAATCATACATTCACCCTATAAGCAGATTGATGGAATACCTATCCAGGGCAAATTCAAACCTGAGGTCAAAGCTTACGTTGAATTAAAAGATAAGTATGTCCTCGGACTCAAGGATTTAGAGGGTTTTAGCCATGCCATTATTATCTACTATTTCCACAAGTCTGAAAAAGAGCAAATTATTGGCAAACCATTTCTGGAAGATAAAGAGCATGGCATATTCGCGATAAGAAGCCCTCATCGTCCTAACCATATTGGTTTGTCAGTGGTAAAAATCGAGGAAATTGCGGACAACAAATTGCATTTCAGCGAAGTCGATGTCTTAAATAGCACACCGGTATTAGACATAAAACCTTATGTCAAGCATTTTGACGTCCGAGATAATATCATTTCCGGTTGGATAGAAAAACACTTTTAAAATTTTTGAGTGTAAATAGAATGTATATCCGATAACAAATGAATCGTAAACTGTCATTACCGCCAACTTACTTATTCATGTCCATATTAATCATGGTAGTCCTTCACTTTCTGATCCCTGTGTTTAAAATCATCCTTTTTCATCATTGATCCCAAAGCCGTTCTGCGAGCAATCCTGTACTATCCGCTAACTGATTCTATTTATGGGTAAGCTACAAGTAATCCCAGGACTGGCGTAGTCTTAATTGACATTCTAAGCACATCGGCATACAATCTTACTTAAAAAGAATAATTATCGCCTTTGGAGTAACATTATGAAATGTCGAAAAGGGCCTCATCCTTGTCTACCTACTGTTATAATTGCTTTGGTTACATGTCAGATAACACTTTGTTGTACGCCTTCGATATGGGCTGGTGAGAACACAAAAACCAAACCAGAAACTCGGGCGGATGCTGTCCGCGCTTTAGTTTCACATCTTGGCCTGAGTGAAGGCTCGATTATCGCCGATATCGGGGCTGGGAACGGGAGGGACACGTGGGTATTTGCTGAGATCGTAGGAGAAACGGGCAAAGCTTTTGCCGAGGAGATCGACGAGGATAAGGTTAAATCATTAAAAGATTCAGTTGAAAAGAAAAGTCTTGCCCAGGTTATCGCTATGCTAGGCAGCAGTGCCAGTCCTTGCTTGCCTCCAGATTCCGTTGATTTGGTCTATATGAATCACGTCTATCACCATTTTGCAAAACCCAGAGAGATGCTGCGAGGAATATGGCGCTCGTTGAAGCCAGGTGGCTATCTTGTAGTTGTTGACCAACGACGTGGTACTTTACGCGACTGGGTTCCGCGGTATGAACGTGAGAAGCGGCACTACTGGATCGCCGAAACAACTGTGGTCAGGGAGGCAAGGGAAGAGGGCTTTATTTTTGCAGAATGTGCAGAAGAGTTCTGGCACGAAGAAGATCCTTTTGTCCTTGTTTTTCAGCGCCCTGAGAAGCTAAGACATCCCGGCGTTGATCCAGATCGATTCCGATCCTTCTCAGTCGAGGATTACTCCCATCTGTTTCTTCCTTCTACCGGCTCTTATCAGAATCCGGTATTTGTCGCACTCGGTGAGGCCAGGAAACTAATGGTTCCGATTCTTGAACGTTCCAATGGTGAAGGGCTTGACATAGTATTGGAAGAATGGGCGACACAGAAAGAAGAGAGACCGCCGCTGCCCCCTGGCGTTTTGCTGCCTTCTGTACTAACAGATAACGGCGACCCAAATTTGCCGGATAAGCCGATTGATGCGGTTTTCTTGCTGGACAGCTATCACCTGCTGTTTCATAGTAAGAATTTACTTGATAAAATTCACCAGAACCTTGTACCAAATGGACGTGTTTACGTTCTGGACCGTAAAGCAAATATGCCACTGTCTCGCAGAGAAGCAAGCCATCGCAGGAAGATACCGCCTAAGATGGTAGAGCAGGAAATGACAGAAGCAGGTTTTTCTCTTTGGTTTCGTGGTCCAAGGCTTGCACGGGACCGTTTCCTTTTAGTTTTCGGTAAGAAACCATGATGCATTAGACCGGTCCTGATAGTAGAGGGATCGAGTGTTTGAACAGAATACGGACGCAGATAAGGATCTTATGACAATATAATTGTGTTGCCTTAAAATATAACCTGTGGTAGAAAGGAGAAAGTAAGATGCATCAAAAAATCGTTGACTTATACAAAGAATATGTCGATGGCTCATTAGATCGTCGTGACTTCCTCAAGAGATTAGCTTGTATTACTGGTGGGACTATTACAGCTTATGCTACGCTTACTCAACTGGAAGCTAATTCTGCTATCGCTGAAATAGTGCCGAAAAATGATCCCCGGCCAATACGTCTGGGCGCGCCAGTTGAACATTGAGAACCAGGGCACTCACCTGACCAACAACGGCGGAGCGCTGTGGGTCCTGGGGTACAAGACCGAGCGAGGCGGAACGCTTCTCGATGTGCGCGGCGGCGGCTGGACCGAGCTGTTCGGCAACTTCAGCTATACGACCACCGCCGGCAGGCTGGCCCCCATGCTCGTCAACACCGACTCGGCCGTGTTTGCGTTTTTCAACGAGGTCTGCTACAACAATGATCCGTTTCGGACGCTGATACGTGAGACGCGCAGCGGAATGACCAGAGAGGTCTCGGTTGGTGAGGGAGGCATTGCTCCATATATTGGCTACCCCAAAGAATAGGCGTACAAGATTGGCCCACAGACCGGCCAATAAGGGCACTAAGAACACTAACAAATTAAGGAAGGAACGAGTAATGAAGAATGACCTGAAGACCGTTGAATTGGCAGGTTCGGCTGTGGGGTCGTTTCTGCTGGCAATCTGCATTGTAGCAACTGAACCACAGGCACTCTTCGGCGAAGTAGCCTTTGATCCCCCGGGGACATATTCTACATCCTGGCTGGGGAACACCTATATGGACATGAACGGTAAAAGCAATGTAACAGAATCATTGGACGACATATGTGTAAGCCCGAATGGCCATGTGTTTAGTGCTGGTTACGCAGAAACTTGGGGCAGTGGCGCTTCATACAATGCCTCCGATGGAGGTTTTATCGCCCGGTACGACAGGTTTGAATCAGGTTTTGGCGACCCGGTTAAATCAGTAGCTGCCGACGATCATTATGTTTATTATGGCACTCCGGGGAAAGGTATATTGAGAGCTCCTCATGGTGGTGCACAGGGAGATTATACTCCATTCCTTCGTGATAAAGATATCCAAGGTTTATTCATTAAACACGGCAAACTATACGTCAGTGATTTTGGCGATGGAAAGATCCGTGTATTAGATGTTTCCACTATGACCGAAGAGCAAAGCTGGGCTTGTGCTAACCCTACAAAGCTTACGGTTGATAATGCCGGAAATGTCTGGGTCGTTATTTATAGTCCTTCAAGTGTGCAACCACCCAATAATGGCCCAATGTGGTGGGGCGAAAAGGTGAGGTCCTTTTCTTCGACTGGAACAGCAGGGCCTGAAATAACTGATTTTGCGAAACCATTGTCTGTGGCTGTAGATAATAGTGGCCAATTATTGGTAGGTGGCTTGAATGAACATAGCCAGGTTTGGATTTATGACATAAGCGGAATACCAACAAAAGTGGGAACTTTTGGTGCCGATAAGGGCATATTCTCAGGAACCCCAGGAGCATTCACCAATTCTGCCAAATTGCACTGGATTAAATCAATTGCAGTTGATGTCCATGGTAATATATATACCGGTTGCGTTTATGGCACGTTTTGGGGCGACTGCATTGAGAAATGGAATGCCTCGGGTTCACTTATATGGAGGGTCTTTGCCGGCACATCGCTTGACTGTGCTGGCATTGATCCTGACCACGAAACAGAAGTGTATTCAAAATACCACCATTATTCGCTCGATTATACAAAGACAACCCCTGGCACAGAGTGGTCTCTAAAGGGCTTCACGGTTGACAGGTTTAAGTATCCCAATGATTACCGTGTCGATCAGAACCGTGATGTCGGCTCGCGATCTTTAGGTGCCGGAGCCTGGAGGATTAGCGGAAAGCTCTTTGTCGGCCGAAGTAGCCAGGAAGGGTATATGTGGGAATTATACCGTCAGGAGACTTCAACCGACGGCGAGGTATTGGTACCGTCTGTCATGATGGGTTGTGGCGGTGATGCCAATAACCATTTCTACAATGCCTCGACCAAAACATGGTATGACAAGCCCAAAAAGGACAATAAATATAACTGTTATTGGTGTATTGCCAAAAATGGGGACCTATTTACCATTGCAGATAATCCTGATTTTGTTATTCAGTATCATTACGGTGGATTAGATGCCCACAGCAACCCTGTTTGGGATGCTTCCAATGCGACATCAACTCCGGCTCCTGAATTTTCCGATACTCGCAGGCTTTATTATGATTCTGATGAAGATGTCATGTATATTGCGGGCGAGGTGCCAAACCAAAACTGGGGCACATTCCTTCAGGTCAAGAGATTCAATGGCTGGTCAACGGGCAATCGCATTTCAAGCTATACAGTCGCAAATTTGCCGTATGAGGATAAAGAGTATACTCCAGACACTAATTATGGTGGCGGACAACCATCTGTATTCAGTGTTGCCGGCGACTATATCTTTATACTCTACGGCTACGGACATACTCGCATTTTGAATAAATCAGACGGCAGCCTGGTGGGCACCCTGCAGCAAAACGTGGCAAATGGCTGGAAAGGCAGCCAAGGGCAGGTAGATGCTGCTTATGGGATGACCGTCATTAAGAGGATCAACGGGGAGTATGTCCTTCTGTTTGAGAATGCCGCATGGGCGAACATTATGATGTACAGATGGTGCCCTGGCACATGTACGAAAGCTCCTGGCACGGTGATGCGATTTGCCTCGCAGACCGCACAGTATGTCAAGGTCATGTACAGGAGTACCATACAGACAAGCAATGAATAGGGTGGCTGGTGGCTGGGGTAGATGAACTTTACATTGCTAATATCGCCGAAAAGAATGACAATATGAGCGTTAATTCAAGTCAATAGGAGAATATAACAATAATAGGATTTTCCACCATAAATTCATAGGAGGATAACAATGCTTGGTGCGTTTATAATATCTTTCGTGCTTGCTGCACCGATCAATTCGTGGGAGAATTCGAGTTCCATTCCCGTTCGTGCTACGGTGGAACCGGCTGTGGCTGACAGAACGTCACCCATGGCTCCAAACGCCGTCGAGATCTCCGGCGTGCTTGGCGAGCGGATGCGCGCTCATACTTTCGGCCGCATCATGAATATCGACGAAGACATCCTCCTGGGTGGCTTTCGTTCACGGCCAGGCTCCCACCCGTGGATTGGCGAGCACGTGGGCAAGTGGCTCCACGCTGCGTCCTTGCTTTGGCTCTGGTCTCAGGACCCGGCCTTGCGCGAGAAGATAACACATGTCGCAAAGGGGCTTATCGCCACGCAGGACGACGATGGATACCTTGGAACGTATATGCCTGAAAAGCGTTTCGGTCTCTATCGTGAAGCCGACTGGGATGTGTGGGTGCACAAGTACTGCCTGGTCGGTCTGCTGTCCTATTATGGGATTTCGGGCGACGAGGAAGCCCTGACCGCATGCAAGCGAGCTGGCGATCTCTTGGCTTCAGTGTTTCCTCGTGAGCGTAGCATCCTAAAGGCTGGAACGCACATTGGCATGGCTGCAACCTCGATTCTCGAGCCAATCGTGCTGTTATACCGTGCGACAGGCGATAAGAAATACCTCGACTTCGCTCTGTACATTGTTAGTTCGTGGGACGAGCCCGGCGGACCACAAATCCTCTCGGCGATGCTCAGGGAGAAAACCGTTCTCGCTGTCGGCAATCGTAAGGCCTATGAGATGCTCTCCAACTATGTCGGTCTTTGCGAGCTCTACCGCGCTACAGGTAGGTTGGAATTCCTTCAAGCTGCACAGTATGCCTGGGAAGATGTGAGTACAAAAAGATTGTATATCACCGGCGGTTCCAGTGCCGGCGAGCACTTTCAGCTCGATGGTCATCTTCCCAATGATGAGGAAGCACACATTCAAGAGATGTGTGTAACCACCACATGGACACAGCTTTGCTGGCAACTATTCCGTTTGACCGGCCAGGAGAAGTACGCTGCGGCCCTCGAACAAGTTCTTTTCAATGAGACGCTGGGCGCACAGAAGCCGGACGGGTCAGGCTTCTCTTACTTCACGCCACTCGAGGGACAAAAGCAGTTCCGTGCGGATTACCCTGGAACAAGTGGCATGGACTGCTGCAACTCCTCAGGGCCTCGTGCGCTCGGCCTTGCACCAACTTTTCTTGCGACAATCAACGCTGATGGTTTCAGAATCAATACGTTCGCGCCAGCGCAATGGCGCGTGACAATCGGCAGCGTGCCGGTCATGGTAACGTTAAAGAGCCGATTCCCCAGTGACGGCGTTGGCACGATTGAGATAGATCCGCAACATGATCTGGATTTTGCCCTATCCATCCGAGTTCCCCGATGGACTGCGAATCCAAAGGTATCGATTGTCAACAATACCTTCCAGCCTCAGCCGGGGACGTACCTTAAGGTCAAGCGCTTATGGCGCCGGGGGGATGTTGTGAAGTTCTCTTTCCCGTTTGTTCCACAGGTCCATGTCGGCTCAGGCTCCAATGAGGGCCGCGTGGCTATAACGGCAGGCCCCCTCGTTCTTGCACTCGACCAGGCAGACAATCTCGGAATTAAAATTCCGAAGTATGTCGCACTGCGAGGTCTGACAGCTGAAGACTGTCAGTTCGAAAGCAAACCGGCGAGGGGGAACCGCTCCTGGCAAGATGAAACACTTTGGGCCTGCAACGTGCGCGATCTCACGGCTGCCACACAGGGGAAAGAGGTCGAATGCCGTGTTCTGCTTCGTCCCTTTTTTGATGCCGGTTCTTGGGACTCCACCCGCTACACAGTCTGGCTGCAGGCACCCGGCACCGTTCTGAATGATGACGCCATCGGCCCATTCACATTCGGGCGAGAGCTTTATAGTGGCCAAGGTAACGTGAACGGCAGCATTGCCGATGGGGATTTTGGCACTTTCCGCGTTACGTATGATGGAAAACCCCAGGAGCAAGCCTCCTTTGGAATCGCCATCGAGCAACCCGTCAAGATTAGACGCGCTGTTTACGTGGCGGGAAACGTCTTCCATGATGGCGGATGGTTTGACACTACTGGCGGCAAGCCAAAGCTCCAAGTCAAGAAAACGAGTGACGGCCCGTGGGTCGATATCGCCGTCTTTGAAGACTACCCTGCTGCAACAGCCACCGATCCCAAGGGAATACGGCTTGGCCTGCGATTTCCCGTTAAATTTGAGCCCGTGGAAGCCGTTGCGATTCGTGTCATCGGCAAACCTGCATCCGGCAACAACCCATCGCAAGCCTTTGCTTCGTGTGCAGAACTGGTAGCGTTTGAGGAGTAATGCGGCTATTCACTACCGTACCGGACAATGTCAATACCGACATGGTACCGCCTTCAAGCATTGTAGATGCTTCGATCCGGATGGAAATGGGTGGAACGGCATGTTCCCACTGAGAAACAATGAGTTCACGCGAATAGCTCCCCTGGATCTGGAACTCCTCATCCCCCAGCAATAGCGAAACTGCTCTATCCTCCTGCCGGAAGGGCATTTGATAACCTTCGGATTCCCTGAAATGCTTGTCAACGGTCTATATCAAAATAAGACAAAGAATCGTAGAAGCATCCCCAAAATATTTTGGATTTTCGTACCTATTAGGATCGTGTGAAAAGTTTCCTTTGGCCTCCAGGCTTAATAAACTGTACATTAATTCTTGAGTGAGCCCTAAGGGTATTGACCGAAGTCCCGCTAATGTTAGGCTCTGTTTAAAGACACATGGATGGTTCAGACCAGGTAACCGGTAACCGTCATTGATTAATTCAGTTTTTTTGCCAAGCTTGGAGAAATATTATGATCTACAATAAGTTCTTTAAAAATCAAAACCGTCGACCCATGCGAATGATCTATGCCTGGGACACGAGGCCCGCTTATCCTGGCCCCCATGGAATCCTGAAGCAAACTGCCAGGATCTGCTATTGGGGTGTTGCCTTGCTCCTCGTGATCGCTTGTAACGGCTTGGCTGCGCAGAGAGCATCTGTACAATATCCTTCCTCCCTTTTATCGCCTGACGGCAACATCGAATTGCGACTGGCTTTGCATGTCTCCCTGGAGGGACAGGGTACGCAAGACCCGGAGTTCCAGGTCCTCTTCGACGGCAATGAGTTGTTGCAAGGTGAATTGGATTTGTGCGTGAAGAAAACCAACCTATGGGACCGGTTTTCTTTTGAAGTGGCCCATGAGCGGCAGTCCGATTCCACGTATGCAATGCCCTTTGGCAAAAATAATCCTGTTCGCGATCACTTCAAGGAACTGACTTTGGATTTGTGCAGTGGGATCGGCTCGGTGCTGCAATTCCAAGTGATCTTCCGCGTCTATGATGACGGCGTGGCATATCGTTATGTGTTTCCAGAACAACCGAACACCGAATCCATCGACATCACGGATCAATCCGACCGGTTTCGCTTCAGCGGCGATCCGAAGATGTGGCCGCTGTATTGCGAAAACTATACGACCAGTCACGAGGGTATTTACGATCACACCCGGTTTTCAGCGCTGGCCGAGAACAAACTGATTGACGTCCCCCTGCTGGCTGAGTTTGCCAACAGCGTCAGCGTTTCGCTGACGCAGGTGAGTCTGCGTAACTACGCGGGACTCTACCTCAAGGTTAGCGGCAAAGGAACTCATCGATGGTTGCGATCCGACCTGGCGCCGTTGCCGGGCCTGGAGGGGATCAAAGTACGCTCACGACTGCCGTTGTCTTCACCGTGGTGCGTCATGCTCATCGGCAACACACCAGGCAGTCTAATCGAGTCAAATCTCATCCCGAACTTGAACGCCCCAAATGCCATCGGAGACACCTCCTGGCTCAAAGCAGGCAAAACAACGTTCTATTGGTGGAATGGAAATCAGGAACCGTTTGATGTGCGCAAAGCCGTCCAGTGGGAGAAGGATTACATCGATTTTTGTGCAAACAACGGCATCACCTTTCATGCCGTGATCGGGACTGAGGGAGATCATCCCTGGTACCACCAGACCGACTCTGTTTACAATCCACCCGGCGAGGATGCCGATGTCACCCGGCCGCGTGATGGATTCCCCTTAGAAGAGGTGACACGCTATGCGCGTTCCAAGGGCGTGCGAATCCGTGTATGGGTGAATTGGAAACCGTTAAACAAGCACCTGGAGGAGGCTTTTACGCAATATGAAGTATGGGGAATCACCGGCTTGATGGTTGACTTCCTCGACCGGAACGACCAGGAGATGGTAAACATTATGGAAAGGGTTTTGCAGTGCGCGGCGCGTCATCACCTGAACATCCAATTCCACGGTGTTGCGGCGCCCACTGGGCTAAAACGGACCTATCCGAATCTGTTCAATCACGAGGGTGTGTTGAACCTGGAGTATCTCAAGTGGTCCGATCAGTGCACGCCTGAACATGATGTGACCGTGCCCTTCACCCGCATGGTGGCTGGGCCTATGGACTATCACCTGGGTGGCTTTCGTGCGGCCTACCGTGATACGTTCAAGCACTGGAACGTCAACCCGGTCATCATGGGCACGCGCTGCCATCAGTTGGCCATGTACGTAGTGATCGAAAACCCGATGCCGATGATGGCCGACACACCCGACGCCTATGATGGGCAGCCCGGATTCGATTTCCTTTGCAAGGTGCCAACGACGTGGAATGAAACGCGCGTTCTGAGCGGCGTGGTGGGTGATTACATTGTGGTGGCCCGCCGCCGAGGCCCCGAATGGTATGTGGGCGTGATAACCGATTGGACCCCACGCGAGTTGACGATGCCGTTGGACTTTCTTGGCGAGGGTCCATATCAGGTTGAAACCTGGGCGGACCTGAAAAGTTCCAAAGATCCAAACCAACTTTCGTTTACACAGCGTCAAATGAGCGCGAATGACACGTTACTTCTGGATCTCGCCAGCGGAGGCGGACAAGTCCTCCATATCTCACCCATAGAGAATTAAGCTCTGTTCACTATCGCCCTAAAGCTGGCTCAAGCGAATCAGTTTTACCCCGTGACGGCCGACCATCGTGGCGTAACTCTCCAGGAAGAAACCTCCGGGCTGCTGGTGCCACAGGTTGCGTATGGATCAGCGTCCCCGGATATTTGAATCGTGCGGCCCCCGTGAGGTGCAATTATTCTTTCCACGTAACTCCTTCAATAACATTGACATAAGGTCGTGACGGATGAAAGAGATTGCCTGTTGAAGGGTGATTTCGTATTGTGTTGTGACTATGGAACAGAAATTATGGCTTTCACTGATCACATGCTTGGCTTATTGTATCGACAGGGAACTATACAAGGCGATCGATTACTTGCGAGAACAGATACGAGTTCTTGTGGAGCATCAGGAAAAGGAGAACAAACGGATTCTGCTGACCAACAGCCAGCGGATGCGGGTGGCGGCCAGAGCCAAACAGCTCAGCCGAAAAATGCTGGAGCAATGCACAGAACTGTTTACGCCGGACACGATCATGCGATGGTATCAAAAACTCATTGCTGAAAAATACGATGGATCGCAGAACCGCACATATGCTGGTCGACCCCATATTCTGCACGAGGTAGTAGATCTCGTCATTCGGTTCAAGCAAAAGAATCCCCGCTGGGGATACAAGAAGATCAGGGATCAAATCGTATATCTGGGCTACAAGATCAGTAAATCCAGCGTGAAGAACATCTTGATCGAGAACGGCTATGATCCTGAGCCAGATTTAACCTTCAGATCAACCTGGCATGAGTTTATCAGGAGCCATTGGGACGTGTTAACTGCCTGTGATTTCTTTACTGTTGAGCTTCTTGTAGGCCGTAAGTTGGTTCGCTGCACGTTATTCTTTGTGATGGAGCTTGCTACTCGCAAGGTGTTCTTTGCCCCAGTCAAGCCACAACCGGATGGGGAGTACATGAGGCAAGTGGTTAGGATTCTGACGGACAGTGAAGATGGATTTCTGTACGGAAAGCGTTATCTAATCCATGATCGTGATCCGCTGTATAGAACATCAGGATTCCATGAGACACTCAAGAGTTCTGGCATAGAACTGGTGAAGCTTCCTGCCCGAAGTCCCGATTTGAATTGTTACGCGGAACGCTTTGTTAAATCTGTCAAATCCGAGTGCTTGGATCATTTGATTCTGTCTTCGGTGAAGCAGCTTGAATATGTTCTTGAGCAATACAGAGAGTATTACCATCACGAACGTATTCATCAATCGCTGGGTCGAATGATTGAGCCTAAACACCGACTCGATCACACGGCTGAGATTGTTTGCATCGAGCGTTTGGGCGGATTGCTGAAGTCGTACCACAGACTGGCTGCTTGAGTAGGGGGGGCTGCAACTGGGGGGATCGAACTTGCAGCGGAAGATGTTCGCGTTTTCTGAAAGGGAGAAGTCTATTTTTAGCGTCATTGCATCTGCGAGCAGCCTCAAGTACGGCGGAATGTCTATGATGAAACGAAATACATCTCTCTTTGGCTCAAGAGTTTATGCCGGGATGAGTTTTTGTACCCTACGACGTTCGTCGGCCAAAAAATGCTTCAGTGCAGCAAGAAGATACGAACGAAACTTACCACGCTCCGGGTCGGCTAGACGGAGACTATGTTTCTCCAGCATTTGTGCAAAGAAAGCTTGGGTACAATCCTCAGCTTGGTGAGTATCACAGCCGTGTCGCCGCAAATATGCATAAAGCGGAACCCAATATGTCTGACACAATATACTCAGTGCTTGTTGGTATTTTGGCGACGAAGGACTCACCGCCGCTAGCACAACACTCCAATGTGTTGTTGCAAACCGACTCGTGTCGGCAGGGGTTGCGTTTATGTCGGTATTACCTGGCATTTTTCAGCTAACCTTATCTTTAGTAAAGGCATTCATGGTCTCTCTCTCAAAGAAGACATTCCACTGGTCATAGAAGCAAAAGGGCACCAAGTCGTACTTCAATAATATTGTACGATTCGATACAGCTTTTGGCAAGGACGGTAATTCTTTGAAGGTGAGATATAAATTCTTTGATAATAACCATGTCACCAGTTAAAATAAAACCAAGTCAACAGGAACGACAGGTACGGTTATATGAAAGGAGTCATACAATGGCGAAAAAGAAAATTGTTAAAGTTTTATGGTCAAAGAGCGAGGTTGCTTTACTCAGAAAACTCTTCCCGAGTAATCCAACCGCCAAAGTAGCTGCAAGGTTGGGACGGTCACTCGATACAGTAAAGAAAAAAGCATCCAGGATGGGACTCAAAAAGACAAAGAAATACCTCAAGTCACTTGGTCGGACATAACCACTTAAAGACCCAAAGAGTACGTTTGAACAACCTTGCTAATTTCGATGATGAGGAATATGGTGGCCTGAACGAAGTTCGATTTTTAGACTCAGAGTCTTCGGATGGTTAGATTACTTAGATATCGCCGCATCGTTGAGAACATTCCGAGCATTCGCCGAGTCATCCCTATCGCCGGTATTTCGCTGCTGGTCGGAGGGATCGGCATCATGAATATCATGCTGGCCACGGTGACCGAGCGGACTCGCGAGATCGGCATACGTCGGGCTCTCGGCGCAAAACGCCAGCACATTATCCAACAGTTTCTCACCGAGACGGTTGTACTAACAGCAAGTGGCGGCCTTTTAGGAGTCCTGTTCGGCCTTTTATGCGGTCCGCTGTTTCGAGGCTTTCGGTCAGGAGTGACGATGTTGTCGCCGGACCTGTTGCCGCTGATTGTTCACACGTTCGAACCACGCATCGCTGCCTGGTCGGTTGTTTTGTAGTTGATCATTTCCCTCGGCGTGGGGATTGTATTCGGGGTCTATCCAGCTCGGCAAGCCGCATACATGGACCCGATAGAAGCACTGCGACATGAATAAACTCTTATATTATGTTTTGTCGTAATAGTGTAAAATTCCTTTATTCTAAGATACTTGTTCAGAAAGGAAAGTTAATGAAGTTAATTGGTAAATCGTTACTTATAGTCCTTGTTGTTGCCTTCTTTGTAAACTCGGAACTGGTTCTTGCCAATTGGCCGGATTGGCGCGGCCCTACCTGTGACGGTCGAAGCGATGCAACCGGGCTGCCCCTGAAATGGTCGGAAACGGAAAATATTGTCTGGAAGACTCCCATACATGATCTTGGTTACTCTAGTCCGGTCGTATGGGGCGATCAAGTCTGGCTCACTACGGCCACTAAGAACGGCAAAACTCTCTACGCCATCTGTGTCGATCTGAATAGCGGGCGAGTCATCCACGATGTTGAGGTTTTTCATCCCGAGAAACCTCAGCGAATTAATCTATTAAACTCTTACGCGACGCCTTCTGCGGTGGTGGAAGAGGGCTTTGTATACGTACATTACGGCACCCATGGAACAGCCTGTCTCGATTCACAAACTGGCAAAGTGCTCTGGAGCCGGACCGATCTGAACTGCGAGCATATGCAGGGCCCGGTTTCCTCGCCGATTCTGTTTGAGGATTTGCTTATCGTTCATCTCGAGGGCACTGACGTGCAGTTCATTGCCGCTCTGGATAAAAAGACGGGAAACACAGTCTGGCGTTACGATCGGCCTAAGGAACTTTACGAGAATGTCGAGCCGCTATATCTCCTCAAATCCTATCACACGCCTGTTATTGTCGAGGTAAACGGCAAACCGCAGTTAGTCAGCAACGGCGCCATGCTCGTAACAGGCCATAATCCACGTACCGGCGCTGAGCTGTGGCGGGTGCGATACCGCGACGACAATCCCATCTCTCGAATCGTAACCGGTCATGGGCTACTCTTTATCAATTGCGGCGGCTCCCCGGGCGCTACCCATTTATGGGCCGTGCGTCAGGGCGGCACCGGAGATGTGACCGATACACACGTCGTCTGGAAGATGACTAAAGACGTTTGCCACGAAAGTTCACCAGTGCTTGTCGGTGAGCTACTCTACATGATGAGCGACAAGGGTGTGCTGATATGTAAAGAAGCGAAAACCGGTGAGACGGTGTGGACTGAGCGTCTTGAGGGTGATTACGGCGCATCATTGCTGTACGCCGACAACCGGATTTATATGTCCAACAAGGATGGTAAGACCACTATCATAGAACCCGGACGGGAATTTCGGAGATTGGCGGTCAACAAGTTAGACGGGTTTATTGGGGCATCCCCCGCCGTAGAGGGCAAATCATTGCTGCTCCGTACTAAAACACACTTATATCGTATCCAAAACAAATAGCCAGCAAGACAATGAATAAACGGTGTCTATACTTATTTCCGGTTTAATGACCAAATGAAAGTCATGGTCGTATTAAACAAAACTGCGAGCAGTCAAAATGTTGATTTAACACGATTCGCTGAATTGCTTATAAAGGAACAACAGCAAAGAACATTATTACCGACGAGAAGATAACATTAAACAATATCCTTGCTGTCGATTCGAAACAGCCTTTAATATTGGAGATAGAATAAAAGAACGACAATGAAATATTCGACAAGGAAATTTATTCTGGCAATTGTTGCAGCTATGATGGTGGGAATGCCTTGCACAATTGTATATTAAGCAGAAACGATATGACAAGGCAGAGGAGCTCTTAGTCAAGTCGGTAGGCATAGGGCGTCACAAACTGGTCGAGAAACATCCGGAGATTTTGAGCAACCTCATCGCTCTCTACGAAGCCTGGAACAAACCAGAAAAAGCCAGACAATGGCGAGCAAAACTGCCCAAAACAGAAGCTGTGGACGAGTGACATAATAACCTGAAAATGACCCGATTTTCACCCCGTCGGCGCCTACAACCGGGATACAACCCGAAAACCTCTTATCTAGCAATTCCCAGAAAATCCTTAACCCCATAAGCTATTATCTATAAAGGAGTTAGGCTGTGGCTAAAAAATTGCAATCATATTCAATGCCCGTCGTCAATTAGTGAGTGACATCGACCGATACATCGTGACATGAATGGCTCAAAGAAAATTAATAGTGGTTACAGGAATTTTAGTGTTTGGCTTTGAGCTCTTCATAGGTGAACTTTACCAAAAAAGAAGGACTGGCAGTCTCAAATGCTGCCAGCCCTTTGACAATATTGGGCGCTTTGTTTCTTTCTATCACCGCCGGCTTGGTTTGTTACTATTGTGCTGGTGGTACATTGCTGTTGTAGCAATCGTGGGAAATCTTCCAGGAACCATCGGCCTGCCTTTTCAAGATGGTCAAGTATTTACCATCCATATAAATTGGCTCGCCCCCTGCCTTGGGAGTTAATAAAAATGTGAAAGTACCACGAGCGAATCCCAAGTTACCATCTACCTGAGCTTCCTCGGGAAAGAGGACCATCTCGAGTGTGAAGGCATCGAAGAGGGGCTGCATACTTGCGCGTAAGTCCTCTTTTCCGAAAATGGCAGGGGCGTCTGGTGGCATCTTTATCGTGTCATCTGTCATCAAGGACAGCCAAAGTTCTAAATCTCCAGCGTTCACAGTGACAGCATATTGGTTCATAACCTCCTCGATTGCAGCGATGTCAGCTTCGACGGAATGAAAAGAGATTGTTGCGTGAAGCTTGCCGGCAATGATGTCTGCCACTGCGTCATCGGATAGATAGGCGCCGCTGGGGTCGGATTCTTGGGCGGTGCTCTTAACAAAAGATGGGCCCAAAATGGCCAGCAAAACCAGTGCAAGTACAGATATGCTCTTAATTGTGATTAGTTTGTTCATTACTGTTTTCATCGTAATTTTCTCCTAATTTGATTGGAATCTTTACAAAAGTTACCTTTGAAAAACACATATATCCCTATTACACAACTGCCAGATATATTGACGGCAAGCCCTGGCAAAACTTACCATTTATCGCATATACATTATCTCCTTTCTGACCTTAAGGCCCTAACACGAAAGTGACTTGGTCGTCTATGGACTTATCGCTCGGTTATAGATGCGGACATCGTCGATCAGGCCGGAGAAGAAAGTGCCTGATGCATAGTTCTTATCGACACCTATGTAAAGACCCATTTGAGAACTTTCCAGGCCGGGCTGTGCATCTTCAGCCACCGCTACGCCATCAACACAAAGCGTTCTATGCGAACCATCCCACACAAGACCAATACGGTGCCATTGCCCATTAGTGATAACTGTTTCGGAAAGCAAAGGACCTGCAAACTGGTCAGAGCTTTTCAACTCCGTCATCAAGTTGCCCTCGGCATCCGCTGCCAGCCAGTCGGCAAAGGCCTGTTGAGATACAATGACCTGTCCCGGCGCACCGCCGTTGATCCATGCTAAAATGCTGAAGGGACCGTCTGCCGGATTCAGGACTGCACCAGTGATGGCATAGCCATCAACACCATTCAACTGAAGTGCACCATCTATTTGACCATCAGTAGGTTGCCACTCAATACCACCTAAAACTACGGCATCGTTACCACCGGCACTATTAGCGGCGTACATCCCTTCTGCCTCGTCCATTGCCCAGTGAGCTATCAGCGTCTGGTCCTCCACCTCCTGTCCCCAGTAGCTCATCAAAGCCTCCAGATCCAGGAAATCTATAACGCCGTCACTGAAAGTTGGTGCTATGTCAACTATTGGATCGTCCTGGTTCCAGGATTGGATAAGTCTCAGGAGATCTTTAATGTCCACAATGCCATCGCCGTTGAAATCGACAGTAGGATGGATGATTAGTTTATGGCTTTTAAAGAAGTTCCAGATTTCTACATTGGCATTAATATCCTGGTTTGTATTACCAAACGCGTTACTAAGTGGACCGGCACCAGGCCAGGTATGCCCTCCGTTGATGACCTTGTAATAAACTACATTACTATTGTCGGAACAGTTTGTATAAGTAATCTTTTCGACCGTGCAGCCATCTGTCGGATCTAAATCCGGCAATATGGTGGTATCAACCTGAAACCTGAACGCAATCATTGAAATTAATCCAGTAACTTAAAGTTTGATCTACTGAATACCAACCCGGGCCACCATTAATTGGGGCATATGGATCCGCCGTACCATGAATATGAAGAACTGGCATTTTACGAAGCGGACTGCAAGACTCTGCAGTAGATTCTGAAAGACCCGATCCGACAGATGCTATAGCTGCAATACGATTACTCAGTTGGCAGGCTAGTGGTCAGTTGAAATAATTGTTCAGGGTTTTCAGCCGCCTTGCCGATAGATG
>CAZHBL010000019.1:0-1921 GCA_964530105.1 uncultured Pirellulales bacterium
CTTTTTTAGAACGCTTAGCCATTTTATTCCTCCACAACAAAATATTTTCCCAAACATTTTAACTTTCAGGAATCCTGCTTCATCTGTCCCGAATTGCCGGGACAGTTCTAAGGAACCTCTCACCCGTGTCTTGTCGTCAAATTGTACCCGGCAAATTATTAAAATTATGAACTTATGAAAAAAATCTGCTCGTTTTTATCAGCTCTCGCAACACTAATTATTAACTATCGACCTTCTAACTATAAAAAAATAACGTTTTAGCGTTTTTTTTTATTGCAAATTCCATAGCTTACCTGTAATAAAGCTTGATTGCGTGCCGGGCTTAAGGAGTTAGTACCGGCCAATTATATTTTAATCTTGTCAATATGGAGGTTTTAAGAATGGCAAAGAAAAGAGACTCTTTGATTGTGGCCAGCAAGGTAAAGGCTTACATTAAAAGCAAGAAGATGATGACTTCATCCGATGCGCTAGAAGCCATTAGTGAGCAGGTCTATAGTATGCTTGATGCTGCCGTAGCCCGAACGAAGGCAAATCGCCGCAGTACAGTCAAGCCGCAGGATCTGTAGTCCTTGTTAGAAACCCGTTAGAGATTTATTTATGGCCTGACGGGTAGGTTTTGCGCTAACCTCTTTTGATTAAGGATTTTAGCGGCAATATTACGGTTGAAACAAGCCGTTCCGATTCATTTATAACGGAACGGCTTGTTTTCGATAGCCTCCGACCTATAAAATCCGTATATCAATATCAAAATTAACGCTTTTTATCAAAAATTTTTCAACTTATTTCCGCTAAAAGCCGAATTTATATAATAGGTATTGGCTTAAATACTAATATTTCTACGCTTAAGATAAAGATTGGGTGATTTCTTGCCGATGAAGGAGCTTATTGTTGACAGCCTTTGAATTGGCTGTGCAATCAGGTACTTCCTGAATTAAATGGATAAAATACTTAGGTTGTGTAATTATAAACATGTCGTGATTTATTATTGAACGAATGATTATGGGTCTATACTTACTGGTGATTCTATGAGAATTTTCATGTTAGGCTGGGAATTTCCGCCCTTTATCAGTGGTGGGCTGGGCACTGCCTGCTACGGCCTTACCCGAGCAATGGACCAGCTTGGCATGGAAGTTATGTTCATTCTGCCCAAGATGGTTGAGAGTAAATATGCGACTCACGTCAAGTTGCTGACACCGGGTTCGAGGAGATCTGCTTCGTTCGTTAAGTTCCACGACATGAAGAACGTAAAATTTCACGCAATTAGCTCAGCACTACAGCCCTATACCACCCCGGACACTTATCAGAGAAGAATCGAAGAGAAATTGAGACATAAACAAGAAATACTCGGCGGCAGCATCAGTTCCGCCAGCCAGCTTTTCATATCTAAAGATTACAGCAGCGATATGTATACCGAAGTCCATCGTTATGCCGCTATGGCCGCTGAATTAGCTGAAGATGAGCAGTTTGATATTGTCCACGCCCATGACTGGATGACCTATCCTGCGGGAATTGCCGTGTCTGCTATAAGTGGAAGACCGCTGGTTGTGCACGTGCATTCGACAGAATTCGACCGCAGCGGCGAGCATGTAAACCAGATGATTTATGACATCGAACGAGAAGGCATGCACCGGGCCGACAAAGTCATTACCGTGAGCCATTTTACCCGCAATATTATCATGGGCCGATACGGTGTCAGCGGCGATAAAGTTGAAGTCGTTTATAACGGCGTCGAGCGCAACGGGAAATGGTCCGTGGATGAAACCGTCATCGAAAAAGATGAGAAGATTGTGCTTTTCCTGGGCCGCATTACGATGCAAAAAGGTCCGGAATACTTCCTCCATGCCGCCAAGAAAGTCCTCGATGTTATGGATAATGTCAAGTTCGTAATGGCCGGCTCCGGCGATTTGATGCACCGGGCGAT
>CAZHBL010000019.1:2021-22265 GCA_964530105.1 uncultured Pirellulales bacterium
TGGATAATGTCAAGTTCGTAATGGCCGGCTCCGGCGATTTGATGCACCGGGCGATAGAAATGGCCGCCGAGCTGGGGATCGGCCATAAGGTGCTGTTTACAGGCTTCTTACGCGGCGAAGATGTGCAAAAAATATACAAAATGGCTGATTTATACGTTATGCCTTCGGTGTCGGAACCTTTCGGAATCGCACCGCTTGAGGCGCTTGACAACGACGTGCCTGTAATTATAAGTAAGCAAAGTGGCGTATCGGAAGTTCTGATACATGCCCTGAAGGTTGACTTCTGGGATGTCGATGAAATCGCCAACAAGGTTGTTGCTGTGCTGAAATATCCGCCTCTGCAGATGACGCTGCGAAGCCACGGCAATTTCGAGGTCAGAAGACTGCGTTGGAAAGACGCAGCGACCAGGTGTGCAAAAATCTACGAGGAGATGCTGGTTCCGGTCTAAGCATCACGCTAATAATAAACCCAATACGATATCCGGAAGGAGCAACTTGCTGTCCTGTGGATAACAATAAGAGATAAAAGATTATGCCTTCTGTATGTTTCTACTTTCAAGTGCATCAGCCCGTGCGATTGAGGCACTACACGGTATTTGACAAAAACGACCAATATTTTGATGATTATAAGAATAGCTCGATTTGCAGAAAGGTAGCGAACAAATGCTATCTTCCGGCTAACCGGTTGCTTCTGGACGTAATACGACGATTTAAGGGCCGATTTAAGATCGCCTACAGTGTTACCGGCCTGTTGCTGGAACAGCTCGAACGCTTTTCGCCGGAAGTGATGAGCACATTCGATGCTCTGGCGGAAACAGGATGCGTGGAATTTCTGGCCGAAACTTATTATCACAGTCTCAGTTTCCTGTACTCTCGCAATGAATTCGCCGAGCAGATAAACAAGCACGTCGAAGCGATAAACTACTTTTTTGGTCAAAAACCAAGGATATTCAGAAATACGGAGCTTATATACAACAATGAATTGGCCGCCCTTATCGAGTCGATGGGCTGTTTCGACGCGATCATTACCGAAGGGGCCGACCACATTCTGGGCTATAGGAGCCCTAATTTTGTTTACCAGCCCAAAGGCTGCAATCATCTGAAGCTCCTGCTGAAAAACTATTCGCTAAGTGATGATATTGCCTTTAGATTCTCCAACCGCGACTGGCCCCAGTGGCCTTTGACGGCGGACAAGTTCGCACGATGGGTCAGTAATGTCAATGGCAACGGCAACATTGTCAATCTGTTCATGGACTACGAGACATTCGGTGAACACCAGTGGGAAGATACCGGTATATTCGATTTTATGCGGCATCTTCCTGAGGAAATTTTAAGGCACCCGGACAACGACTTTAAAACTCCAAGCGAGGTTATAAAATCCTACGGCAGCGCCGACACAGTTGATGTGCCGCATATCATAAGCTGGGCCGATACCGAAAGAGACCTTTCGGCCTGGCTTGGTAACGCCATGCAATCCAATGCGATTCACGAGCTTTATCGGATCGAGAAGAAAATCAAGAATACAAAAGACGAGAAAATCATTGGGGATTGGCGAAAATTGCAGGCGTCGGACCATTTCTACTATATGTGCACAAAATACTTCGCCGACGGCGATGTTCATAAATATTTTAATCCCTATGACTCGCCGTACGACTCTTACATTAACTTTATGAATGTGCTGGATCATCTGCACAAGCGCTGTTCCGGACCAATGGATGGGGGCGCATTTTGTCCCGCACCAGGACAAAACCCACCTGAACTATTATCCGGCCCGGCATCGGGGGTTAAAAACCTACCTGATTTACAGCCAGTAGAATAGATGCCCTGTTTAGTTGCCTACTCGAAGCAATACTGGATCTCTACTAATCAGAAACTTCATAATTGGGAGCATAGTATCGAGAGTGCCTGGATTTTATCTTGATAGTGCCGTTTGGAGTAAGATAGTGTTAACATTGCAGAAAGCCGATGAAGCAACAAGCATATCCGTATCAATAGCCAACAAGAACATTGATGATCTGCTGGCAAAGGAATGGTTATTGACTAACGGGCGCGGCAGCTACGCATCGTCAACGATTGTGGGCTGCAATACCAGGGCCTACCATGGACTCCTGATCGGCTCGTTAATGCCGCCGGCTCACAGGGTAATGGCATTATCCAATTGCCTGGAGATGGTCATATCCAAAGGAGAGGTCTTCAATCTTTCGACCTTTGAATTTGCGGACAAGTTTGCGCCGGCGGGTTTTGGCTTTCTAAAGAAATTCCGCCGGGATATCGGGGTGCATTTCGACTATGAGCTGGTTAACATTGAACTGACCAAATCCGTGTATCTCGTACGAGATACCGATACGGTCGCCATCGTGTATAATTTCACACGCCTCGCCGAGCCTGTTGAATTCGTGTCGCGTCCGTTTGTCGGATTAAGAGACTTCCATGCGCTGCAAAATTCCTACGCGATGTTATGTTCCAAATGGCTCGGGTCGGACGCACGCGGATTGCTGATTCGCCACCAGATGCCGGGCAGTTGTGAACTGCGGTTGTGCTGCCCATCCGCCCATTTTGAGAAGGACCCTCAATGGTGGTTCAATTTCACATATCGTCATGACAGAGAAAGAGGTCAGGGTTTCACTGAAGATTTGTGGGCACCCGGCTTTTTTAAGTGCAGAATAGACAAGCCGGCAAAGATTATCCTCTGGGCAAGCCTTAACCCTCACACGGTCGGCCATAAGCATAATCATGTAATAGATGCCGATATTGATACGGTCTGCAAAGATTTACAAAGGTATCGGAAAAAGCTGAAAAATCAGGCGAAAAAGACAAATACCGAATTCCGAATCCCTGTTTCGAACGACCGGTCAAAAAATCAAAATTTGAGAATTGGACACGGGAAATATTTTGAGATGCTTTGTTTGGCTGCCGAGCAGCTTGTTACGAAACGTCAAACTAAGAATAATACCTGTACGACTATTATAGCCGGTTATCCCTGGTTTGCGGACTGGGGCAGGGATGCGTTTATCTCTCTACCGGGCCTGCTGCTCCTAACCGGCAGGTTCGAGGAAGCAAAATCGGTCTTGACAACATTTGCCGCAGTAGCGGATGAGGGTATGATTCCGAATCGTTTCGATGATAACAGCGATTCTACTCACTTTAACAGTATCGATGCCTCCCTTTGGTTTATCAACGCAGCATTTCAATACCTGCGAGCCACCGATGATTCAGAGACTTTCATGCAGGAACTTATGCCGACAATCCGCTGGATTATAGATTCATACCATAAGGGCACGAGGTTCGGCATTCATGCCGACGCCGATGGACTAATCACCGCCGGCGACGAGCAGACGCAATTGACCTGGATGGATGCCAAATGTGACGGCATCGCTTTCACACCCAGATACGGAAAAGCGGTTGAGGTCAACGCACTGTGGTATAACTGTCTCTGCCTCCTGGCTGAATTTTATACCGAGCGGGACCAAGAAAACGCCAAACGTTACGGATCTATGGCCGAGAAGGTTCGGACCGGTTTTCGTGAATTGTTCTGGAACGACAGTAAAGGTTACTTAAACGATTGCATTCTGCCCGACGGTTCGATAGATGACAGCCTTCGCCCAAACCAGATATACGCAGTTTCTCTGAATTTCTCGCCATTATCAGAACAGCAGCAGGCTTCGGTTGTAGAGGTGGTGCAAAACCATTTATTAACGCCATACGGTCTGCGAACACTTAGTCCGGATGCGGCGGACTACAAAGGCGAATATACGGGGCCCTTACGGCAACGCGATGAGGCCTATCATCAAGGCACGGTCTGGCCGTATCTGATCGGGCCGTTTGTAGAGGCATATTTAAAGGTCAATGAATTCAGCCCTGAAAGCAAAAATCAAGCGGCCGAATTCATTGGACCTTTGCTTGAGCATATGACCGAAGACGGCTGCCTCGGAAGCATCTCGGAGATATTCGACGGCGATGAGCCTCATAAACCAAAAGGCTGCTTCGCCCAGGCATGGAGCGTCGCAGAATTGATAAGGGCTTATCAATTAATTTGCAGCTAAAAATCAACTCGTAGGATGGGCAGATTCCTGCACATACGGTCAAAATAACTTTAAATTGATAGTTACCGGTTGATCTTCGTGTTATAGTTATAGAAATGGATCCTAAAAAGCTATTCATTGACGAGAGATTAAAATGAATCTGTACCTATTGTGGTGCACAACCAGACTCCCGCGATCATGTACCATCGCGAGTATTTCTTGATAAGCCATATCCTAAAAATCTACCTGTGGTTGAGTCATGTTCAAAATGCAACAGGGAATTCTCTGCTGACGAAGAGTATTTAGCATGTTTTTTAGAATGCGTAGTTCAAGGAACTACTGAGCCAAATGCCAATTTCAGAGAGAAAGTTACTAACACTCTACAATCGAGACCATCAATTAAAGAACGTATTCGTGAAGCTAAAACAATTGACGAAGACAATAACCTAATTTGGTAGCCTGAGATAGGACGAGTAAAGAATGTTGTATTAAAACTTGCACGTGGGCACATGTCTTATGAATTGGGTATTCAGTATACTGAGGAACCTATAGTTTTAGATATGCTTCCTATCCCACTATTATCAGAAGAACAGCTTGCTTCGTTTAATTCACAAGAGGATGAAAGTCATTTCTTATACCCTGAAATAGGTAGCCGATCTTTTATTAACTTATTAAATGGAAAGCAAACCGCATACGAAAATTGGTGTACAGTACAAAACGGTCTGTATCGTTATAAATTATCACAATCGAACGGTAATTGGGTAAAATTCGTATTGAGGGAATACTTAGCCTGTAGAGTAGTATGGGGATAACTGTTTATAGTAGTAAAAAATGCACGTAAAAATACTACGATTCGCCTCGTTTTTCCCCCTGAGTATTTCAACATACGTCAGATTTGGATTAACACTTTAATTCTTCGCGGATCAGGCAGCCGTCACAGGGACAGAATGCACGGATGTTCTTTTCGGGCGTTGCCGGCGGCACCTCGCAGCCCGGCATTAAAATGAATTTGCCCGAAACTGCATTGAGACACTCTTTGGCCGCCTCGGCGACGTCCTCGGGGCGGCCCTCGAACAGGACACCAGCCGGATTAAAATTGCCGCACAGGGTGACGTCAGGCCCGGTTAACTCGCGAGCCCTGGCAAGGGAAACCATCCAGTCCACGTCAATCACATCCGTGCCGCTTTCGGTCATGTGCTCCACAATATTGGATATGTTGCCGCAGACATGCAGCTTGGCGGTCGCTCCGGCTTCGTGAATAGCCGCTATTAATTTCCGCTCTAAAGGCATGACAAGCCCGGCATACATTTCTGGCGAAATAAGACTTGCCGCCGAATCGCCAACCCCAACCATGTCCGCGCCGGCCTTGATTTGAGCGACGGCAAAGGCGATTGCGTTCTCGACTATCACCTCGCCCGCCTCGACAAATATTTCCGGCTTGTCGATTAAGTCCAACATGGCGTTTTCCACTCCCCGCAGGTCTCCGTACTCGGCCATGGGCCCTTCCACCCAGCCTAAGACGCTGTGAGTCTTTCCAACTTCAGCGGCCATTTTTTGTACGCTCTCGATCCGCTGCTTTGTACGCTCGGCGTTTTCAATATCGAACCGTTTGACCCGTGAAATCTCGTCCCGTGTTTTTATAAACGCCTCTTTCGGTCTTCCCACGCCCTCGGAAGGATATTCGAATTCCATACCATACGCAGAGGCCTCTCGCCAGGGATCGCTTATCGCACTGACCTGATCGATATTAAAAGCCCGTGCTACCGCAAGCTGTGCTTCGACCAGGACATCGCCGTCGAGGTAATAATCCCTGTAAGTATGCCCGATAAAATGGGAGGCCCAAGCCATAAAAATAGGAGTAACAGCCGGACGGTCATAAGAATCGCCCTTAATAATTGCGTTAATTCGTTCTTTTGGAGTCATAAATCACCTCATTTCGTATCTCGTGGCTCGTGTCCCGTATCTCTTGGATCGAGCGACGAGCGACGAGTAACGTGCGACGAGTTAGCCAGCGCCAGCAGCGAAGCCTTTACCTGTTCAAATGTCGGCATTTTAGGGATCTTTTCGACATTTGATTTCTTCGGCCATAGAGGTGAAATCATCAGCAGATAATCGAAGCCGGCCGGGATACGCTCCTGGTTCTGCCGAAACGCCTCCCGCATCAGGCGTTTGAGCCGGTTGCGGACAACGGCATTACCGCGGGATTTGCCCACGGAAACACCCAGTCGGGAATATTCACAATCATTCCGGGCCATATAGAGCGCCAGCACTCCATTGCTCAGACGCCGACCGCGAGCCATGACGGCTTTGAATTGACTATTGCTGACAAGCCTTTTCTTTTTTGGGAAGGAAAAACGCTTCATTATGCACATCGATGATGTTATGCACTATGAATTTTATCGGCTTCTTCCTGCCGTGACAACACCTCGGCACTTAACTGCCGCCGGGCTGCACGACAGTTCAAAACGCCCACGAACTTGTTTTCATCGCTTGATGATACCACCGTCAAGTGTTCGATGTCAAAGTGTTTTGCCGTCTCGAAGGCCTCTGACAGTGGTGTTTGAGGTATGACTTTGGCAATGACCGGCTCGGCTATATCCAATGCCACCAGCCAGTCGTGCAGTTCCTGATTCGCAAATGTATTTCTTATATTGTCTATGGTCATTGCTCCTGTGACGTTGTTGTTTCTGTCCAGCATAGGATAGTAGAAGCTTTTGGTTCGCCCGAAGATCTTGATTATCTCGCTGATCGGTGTGTTTTCCTGAATTACAACGTGTTCTTTGTCCATGACATCGGAAACCTTATAGGTTTTTATTAAATCCTCCTCAGTAATATTCATGCCGATCTCACCGGCCTTCTTGACCCCGAGTTTCACAAGCGGAGGACCAATGATCTGCACCAGAAACGTAGTCGAGGTAACAATCAGAATAATGGTCTCTCCGATGCTGCCGCCAAATCGCTCGCTCGCCAATATCGACAGACCAATAGCAACACCTGCCTGGCTGAATAAGCATAGACCCAGATATTTCCTGACTTGTGCTGGTGATTTCGAAATGTAGGCTCCGAACCAGCTCCCGCTTATCTTGCCCAGGCTCCTGCCGAACACATAAACCACCGCCAAAACGATGATCCAGACCGGAATGCCGGTTATTTGCAGCCGAGCGCCGACAAGCACGAAGAACAATACATAAATAGGGGGCGAGAACTTTCCCACAATCTCGAACACATCTTTACTGCGCCTCGGCAGAAAATTCACCAGAGTTGCGCCCAGGGCCATGGTCGTCAGAATCGATTCCACCTGCAGGATGATTGACAAACCGACTCCGAGCATGATCGACGATAAAGCAAATGCAAGCACCTTCTCCGATTCTTCTATGCGTTTAGCTACGAAAACAAGAATCAATCCGATGCCAAGTCCCAGAGCAACCGCACCAAAAATCTCCCAGAAAGGCATCAAAAGATTCGCCACCCAGTTGCCGTGCCCTCCGCCCAGTAACACTGCCGCAAGACTGGCGGCAAAACCATAGAGCAGCAGCGCCAATCCGTCGTCTAATGCTACGATTGCCAGAATAGTCCTGGTCAGAATGCCTCTGGTCTTGTACTCCCAGAGTACATCAACGGTCGCCGCGGGGGCCGTCGCGGAAGATATCGCCCCCAACACGACACCCATCGCTATCGAACTATTCAGGTCATGTGTGAACAAATACGCCACCAATCCGGTCAACAGGCCGACCGCTACAAAAGCAAACACGCCCTCGGAGATCAGAATGATGATAAATTGCTTTCCATATCGTCTAAATATATCGAGCTCGAGTTCACGCCCAATCGTGAAGCCGATGATACCCAGTGCGAACATGTTAAGCGGAGACAGACTCATCACGACCTCTATATTTATCAGCTTCAGCACCGAGCCTCCGAGAACCAGGCCGATCACGATGTACCCGACTACCTGCGGAATATGCAGCTTCTGGAAAAGCCGTGCTCCAACGGTACCGAAAAAAACTGCAATCCCCAACAATAATATGAGATTCAGATGCACAGACGTATCAACCGCCGCCACCATTCCATAATAGCTTGTGCTTTCCACGGGACTTATTTCTCCTGATGTGTTAAGATTTGATAGAATGTCTGCGTGTCCGGAGCGGATATCAGCGAGTTTCGCAATTTCTCACACTTGAGTTTTAAGCTCAGAGAGGACAGTAGTTTCAGATGTTCCGCGTGCTGGTCTTGTCCGGCTGCAATCATGAAAATAAGATGGATGGGAATCCCGTCCAGCGATTGATAATCGGTAATAGGATTGCGGCAGAGGCCTGCGCTCATAACAGGCCGGGTGACGCTGGCCAGACGGACGTGTGGGACCCCGATCCCCATCCCAATGCCGGTACTCATCAACTCTTCCCGATAGAAGATTCCCTGAACAAGAGCATCGCGGTCCTTGACCTCGGCCACCGAGCCGAGACAATCAGTCAATGACAGAAGGGCATCTCTTTTGGTTTTCGAATCCAAAATCAAGACACGCTCCGGCGTCAAAACGTGAATAAGTTCATTACGCATTTTTTCGTTCCTTCTTTAACCAGGAAATTGCAAAAAAAGATAATTCCGTCGATTATACACGAATTTCTGCTCTGATTTCAATATTTATATTGAAAAATCTACAATCCAACCGGTCAAGTCTTGACTGGCTGCCCATGTAATATATAATAGCAACACGATTTCCGCATCCAGAACAAGAAGATTCCGGGCGATATTTTGGATATATATTTAGGAAAGGTCTGTAAAAACTGCAATGAACTTAAGAACCGAGGCCGCCGACCGCTCGAAGAAATCCATAGACGTGAGCAGCTATATCAATCGGCAACACATTATTCCCAACCTTATAGCACAGACCAGGCAGCAGGCGATAAAGACCCTCGTCGATAAGATATTCGAAATGGACAAAAACTGGTTTGAAGGAGACGTAACCAGCGACTATATTTACAGCAAGGTTATCGACCGCGAGAATATTCAGACTACCGGGCTGGGCAACGGCATCGCATTCCCACATGCACGAGTACAGGAATGCACCGACCTGGTTCTGGCTATTGGAATAAGTAAAACCGGGATCGACTTTGCCAGCCTTGATGCACATCCGTGTGACATCATTTGTTTGTTGATTTCACCGGAGCGGAAACCCTACCTAATCCTTCAGATGATGGCCGTGCTGGCAAGATTCTTTGCAGACGAGCAACACGTAGAACAGATAAAAAAATGCTCAACCAGTGAGGATATCACTCAGCTTATTAAAAGCTCGGTCCCGACGGCGACAAAAACCATCCTGGCAAGGGACCTGATGAGACCTCCAAAGAAAACTGTGCTGCTCGAAACTTCACTCGAAAAGGCGACTCATATGATGCACCTATACCAGCTTGAAACATTGCCGGTCGTCGACGAAGAGAATGTGTTCTTCGGAGAAATATCCTGCCTTAATGTATTCACCTACGGGATTCCGGAATTTTTCAGACAGCTCCAAACGGTTTCTTTCATCAAACATCTTGACCCCTTTGAGAAATATTTCAGAGTCAAACACGGGCTCACAGTAAAGGACTTGTACGACCATGATGTCGGCACGATTTCTCCGGATACGACACTCATGGAAATTATATTTCAAATGACTGCAAAAAACAGGTCGCACCTTTTCGTAATCGAGGATGGAAAATTAATCGGAGTCATCAACCGCTTTTCTATCATTGACCGGATCCTGTTTTTCTGACCACTCGGAGATGTATTAAACTATGAATCACCAATCGCTTATAAGTGTTGGAATTTTTGCAGCGGCATATCTGCTGATTGCAACAGAGAAGATAAACAAAACAGTCGTTGCGGTGGTCGGCGCGTCACTCATGGTGGCCATACGGCTTGTCACGTTCGAAGAGGCGATTAAGGCCGTAGACTTCAACGTGATTTTTCTGCTGGTCGGCATGATGACGACCGTCTCCATTCTCTCCAAGACCGGATTTTTCGAGTGGACCGCCGTAAGTGTCGCCAAGCTCGCACGGGGAAATCCTGTCCTTATTCTGTTCTTCCTACTCACTATTACCGCAGGATTCTCGGCCTTTCTCGATAACGTCACGACCATCGTTCTTCTGGTTCCGGT
Source organism: uncultured Pirellulales bacterium (assembly GCA_964530105.1). Lineage (GTDB taxonomy): Bacteria > Planctomycetota > Phycisphaerae > Sedimentisphaerales > Anaerobacaceae > JAFGPJ01. The sequence goes on from CAZHBL010000019.1 coordinate 12,177, forward strand.
CACCATCCTGATTACCCAAATCCTTGAAATCTCCCCCATACCTTTTGTGATCCTCGAGGCCATCGCCTCGAACATGGGAGGAACCGCCACGTTAATCGGCGACCCCCCGAACATCATAATCGGCTCGCAGGGAGGGCTTTCTTTCAACCAATTTCTCATCAACCTTGCGCCCGTAATTTTACTTGTTTTTGCTTTGTTCTGCGTTACTGCTCTGCCGATTTTTAAAAACCGGATCAAGGTCCCGGCCAACATCAGGAAGAGAGTCGATGAGGCGATACCCCGTCTGGCGATTGTGGATAAAAAAAATATGGTGATATCGCTCATCGTGCTCGGCTTTATGTTCGCCGGCTTTTTCCTTCATAACGTCTTACACCTCGAGCCCGGAATCATCGCCCTTGGGGGCAGCATGATTTTGATGGTGCTGTGCGGAGCCGAGAGCAATGAAACGCTGATGGAGGTCGAATGGGGCGTTATCTTCTTTTTCATCGGGTTGTTTATGATGGTGTCCGCCCTCGAAAGCACGGGGGTTATCACGTTGATTGCAGAGCATCTTATGAAGGCGGGCGGACATAACCTGCTGTTGATGTGTATAGTGGTGCTGTGGGCAAGCGCGATTCTGTCTTCTGTGCTCGATAACATACCATTTGTAATGGCGATGATTCCCGTGCTGAAAATGAGCTTTGCTCCTCTCGCCCAGAGCATGAACATCACGGATCCTGCGGTAATAAGGACGGTGATTGCCGAGCCTCTTTGGTGGTGTCTGGCTTTAGGCGCGTGTCTTGGCGGAAACGGAACACTGATCGGCGCCTCGGCGAACGTCGTATCCGTGCGAATCTGCAACAAGAACAAATATCATATCAGCTTCATGGCATTCACAAAATACGGCTTCTTGTTCATGCTCGAATCGCTGGTTGTCTGCACCGTTTATATTTGGCTGCGCTACTTCTAAAGCGCCATGAAAGCTATTTGCTTTGGACGGTCACGCCGGGCCAGTCATCCGTGCGGAACGGGCTTGCAGGCAAATCCTCTTTATTATAAAGATTGCATACCGGATTGTCCGCCCAGGCGTAACGCACGGCAACAGGCTCGGACACTTTATCGCTGCTGACGACGATGGTATTGCCATCAATCTTCGCATCCGCCCAGACGAACTTGTGGTCCGATCCGGCTACGGCAAAGCCTTTCAATTGTTCATCGCCTTTGGCGACAAGCCCCCCGCCCACGTGGTCAAAACTCAGAATGATGCTGTTGCCGTCGACCTTCATTGATTTGTAAATCGGCCCGGAGTAAACCAGCTTCTTTCCGTACTGCTGGGCCAAAGCCCACAGCGCCAGACGCTTACCGACATCCTGCTTGTTCTTCGGATGAATGTCGACGGCGTCACCGATATCTATAATCACGGCCATCCCCGTCTTTGGCAATGCCAGGGTCATCGACTGGGCCTCACGCAGCTCCGCCCAGGCGCTTTCGTCTGGCTCCGGCTTGGTTTGCATAAAGTTGGCCAACTGCACGAACAGAAATGAAAATTTTCCCACACCCCAATCGTCACGCCAGTTCTTAATCATCGCCGGAAAGAGCGTGCGGTACTGGTAAGCCCGGCCGGCGTTCGATTCGCCCTGGTACCAGATCGCCCCTTCAATACCGTACGGAATCAACGGGGCGATCATCGCATTGTATAGGCCGGCAGGCGCGTTGGGATTCCCGGGGCCAAACGGTGCGCCGGGTCTGCGGGGCACATTTGTACCGTCGGCTTTTGCCTTTTCAGCAGCCTGTTTCCATTCGGCCAGCTTTTGCTCGTACTCTTCCATGGCCTGCGGATACTTTGCGACGGCATCGTCGTATCGCTTCAAAATAGGCGCAAAATCCGCATCCGATTCGAGCACTTCCCGCCTCGTCCACGCCTCGGCGGGCGTCCCGCCCCAGGATGTATGAATCAAGCCGACCGGCACATTAAGCTGTTTGTTCAGTTCTCGTCCGAAGAAGTACCCCACGGCGGAAAAGCCCGGCACCGTCTCAGGGCTGCATTCGCTCCAACTGCCCTCACAATCCGACTGCGGCTTTTCGGCTACTTTACGCTTGACCGTGAAAAGCCGGATTTTTGGATAGTCGGCATCGGCAATCTCTTGCTCGGCGTTGTTTCCCTGCCTGACGGCGAATTCCATGTTCGATTGTCCCGAACAGACCCAGACCTCGCCGACTAAAATATTCTTGACCGTTATCGTATTTTTGCCGGTGAACGTCATTTCATAAGGGGCGCCACCCTTAGGAGGATTCATCGGGAACGACCACTTGCCGTCTTTGTCCGCCGTGACCGCCCATTTCATGCTGTTCCAGCTCACGCCGACTGTAACCTCTTCACCCGGGTCGGCCCAGCCCCAGATAGAGACTTTTCCGCCATGCTGCAAAACCATGTTATCACCGATAATGGCCGGCAGCTTAATATCGGCAAAGGCAGCGCCCGTGCCGACAAGCAGCAGAATAGAAGAGAGGATTAATACAATGTGTACGTTCAACTTGCTTCTCTTGTAACTCATCTTTTCAGCTCCTAATTATTTGTGCTGCGTGCCGCGTACAGCGTGCTGCGAACATACGCAGAACACAGAACGATGAATGCAGAACGCGTATTTCAATTGTCGTCATTAAATCAACTTTGTCCTGAAAATGCAACTACTCCGCCGATCTCGCGGTGGTTTTTCAGTAAAATAATGCTCTATTGGTTAACAGGCAGGCAATCCAATCGCCCGTTCACAGCTAAGATTCTACAACCGAGTGAAAAATTTCGAACAAATCACGAAAGTTAGCACAGAAGACTTCGACTTATGGAGACGGAGGTATATTTAAGGCCTGCCTTCGGTCAGGAACTTGCTCCACTCCTCGTTTCAATATTTTCAACAGGAACAACTCCTTCAAGCCTATCAAGTACAAGCTTTATAAATTCCTTTAAATCCTGAACGTGCTGCTCTTCAGTCCACCTTACACCTTTAATTTCGGCTTCAATGGAGTTGTACCTTTGAGGATCAACTTGCTTTGTAAGCATCAACGCGACTCGTGCAACACTGGAAGGTTCACGGAAAAAACCTGGAGGGCCGCCGGTACCAAGTTTTTTGGGGTCATAATTTTCGAGATACCAGGCAAATTTTTTCAATACTCGTAAATTGGCAGATAAGAACATTTCCTCTCGTCCCTTAACCTGCTCTTTAAATTCCGGGAAACTATAAAGTACTCTCAAAGCATCCAAAGTCCCAGAGGCTCTGACGATGGTTTTCAAGTCACTTTCTAAGTTTAACTTAGATGACAAATACTCATAAGTGTGAAGAATACCCTCCCACATATCATTACGTTGAAATAGAACTTGAAATCCATTATGAAACATCCTCAAACGTTCGAGTCCTAATCGTGGATCGTCAAATATATTTACCTCAAAAGAATAAGTTGGTCTTGAAAAACATTCTTCTGCGAGTTCTGTAGTTTTTAGATTTTTATAATAATCAAGGTCTTTCATCCATTTTTCAGGACCCCACATAGTCCCACCACTTTTTTTGTAATTTTCTAATTTCATTATTTCTATTGCAAAACCAAACTTTTCTTCAGATTCTTCAATGATTTCTTCTTCAAAACTGGTTATTAAATCATCCAATTCAAATGTTGGGCTAACAGTTAGGTGTGAATCGGACTGGATGACTAAGCTTTTGGGAATTTCATTGGAATCTTCTTTAACAAGTTCAACAATATTGTTTGTTTTAATCCCGGGATTAGGTGTGGTGTCGTTAACAATTTCTTTATGCACAAACAATTGAGCAAACATAACGCACAATAAAATCAGTAGCAGAACCAAACTACTAGCAAAAAAGGCTTTTGGAGTGCTCATAATTATTCTCCTAATTTGTGCTATATCTCGCATGCTACGTGCTGCGAACATACGCAGAACACAGAACGATGAATGCAGAACGCGTATTTCAATTGTCGTCATTAAATCAACTTTGTCCTGAAAATGCAACTACTCCGGCCATCTCGTGATAGTTTTTCAGCAAAATAATGTTCTTTTGGTTCCCGCCGCCCCGACTCGCGTCGGGAGACGCGGGGGCAGGAACAGGCAGGTAGTTTCGTGGCCCGGACGAAATACGCCTGAAATGACGCAAGAATGTGCCCAGGCTTACCCGGAGTAGTTTTATGGAAAATACGATTTTTTCTTGTAGATTGACTCTACCTATGTACAATTATTGTTAAAAGCGGATTTGTTGATTGCTGAAATAAATGGGTGAAGAAAGGTACCGCGATCTTTTCACTCGCCCTTTGGTTCTCTCAATAACTTTGGATTTGCCAGATTTTGAGGTAATAATGAAAGACAGAAATACATTTTCTATAGGATTGGAAGGAATAGCTCTTTTAATGCTCGTGTTAACGGCGTTTATAACAAAGGGCGTGTGCGCACTGGATAATTCAACTAGTAAATCTTCACCCACAACAGAAGTACCCTTAGAAAAACGCAAAACCACCAATAATAACGCAAAAGCGAATGATATTGATTTGGGAGTAAGTGAGCGTAGACAAATAGATAGGTATGAATCCGCTATTGTTGACATAAATGAACTCAAGAAAGAATTGGAACAAACAAGAAAGGAAGTAAAGGAAGAAATTACCTATGTAATGCGCTGTAACGAAAATACTATAAGCAGCGTGAACACCAGCATATCAGGTGCTTCTTATATGTTAGTGATCTTCACAATTGTACTTGGCATCGTAGGTATACTGCTGGGCGTTTATATCACTTTGGTGGAAAGAAAGGTGCGGAACTTAACTAATGAGAGCAAAAATATCTTAGAGACACATTTGAAAATCAAGAATGAAGTTGAGAAAATCGACAAGAATATCAATAGGAATATGACCGAGTTGTACAGCCGTTTAAAACAAGAAGAAACAAGATCATTGGTTGAAAGACTTGTTAATGTTCCTGAAGATGTACATAATCTTTTTGCTAATATAGCGAGTCGAGACGTGTCAAAGGAATTATTCCCGCAAGTCAAACAGGCATATCAAAAACTCGGGAGCATACCAGGAAGTCAACGAAAAGCAATGCCATACTTAATTCTATTTTTTCAACATTTTGCTGCCTTAGCATTATTTGATAAAGATTTAGAAGAAAAAATGCAAAGTTGTTATGGCCAACTAATGAATAGTGCCTTCAAGAATGATATTATAAAAACATCATGTGAGTTCTTAGTGATATGTATGGATGAAGGCATTTTGCATTGGCGACAGAAAATATTGGACTACTTAAATGCTTTAGCCAAAAGCGCACATCAAAATGACTCGGAATTGCATACTGCAATTTATAAAACTTTAACCACTAAAGAGAACAGGTTTAATTTCTATTCGATACTTAATTCAGAGGATCAATTAAAGGAACTTTCAAAGATTTATGGGCAATATATATTAAGTGATTATAAAGATGTCTCTGGAAATACTGAAAGTGAAAAGTTAGTATTGGAAGAAATTGCTCAAATTGATGAACAAGAAAAGCAGGCAATAAACACTGACTGAGGAAAACCATATAAAGTCTGGGGACAATTAGGGATGTTGGGGCTGTTATTCTATCTCTTGACAGATCAAAGTCTCTTTGTATTCTATAAGGACACGGCAGCGGTTTGAATGACGAGAAATTTGGGACGTTAAACGGAAAACATATAAACAATAGTTGGATTCAATAAAATTTGTCCAAGAATAGCCATGAGCATCTATTTACTCCAAGATCGTGTCCTCGTACTGAAAAGCGGCGCAGTGCCCTCCAAGTTTCCAGCGATGGTAACAACCACTATGACATTTGCACCAGAAGATGCATTCGGAGTTCACACTGTCGGCGTCAGATCGACAGCACCCAAAGACCGACCGGCTCACTTTATATGGAATGCCAATGAAGGTACGGCTCAATGGCAGGTGGAATTCATAGACAGGGTAACCGCAACCTTCGACCGAGAGAATTTCAAAGCATCACTTGATGGAAACAAGTTGGTCCTAACCTTTAATACTCCCTCTTTAGACCATGCTGGTGAAGTTGTCACTTCCGCAAACCAATTTCTCCCAGCCCTCCTATCCTTTCACCTGAAAGTATTCGTTTGGATCAAGAAATTTGAAGTGAAGATTGAAGAAGCTAATTTCAATTTCGAGATCCCGCGATCCCGCTTTGGCATTACAGTCGCTACGAAGGATCACAATACGAATCAAATCCTGACTGCCCTAGATGAATGGCTTGGGGCGGATAAGCGGTACTTCAGAATCCTGTCAGCACTTTACTACTATCGTCATGCCAAACGGCTTGCTATTATGGAACCTAACCCCGAATCTATGATCGCGGAAGTACTACTCAATCTGACCAAAGCAGTAGAGGTCATATTCTCAAGCAAGCGGCAAGTTCTTCGAGCCAGAGCCCGAGAATGGGGATTTCCAGAAGTTTTTATTGAGAAAAGGATCATACCATTGTTTCTGATTAGAAATGAGTTGGACGTAGCTCATGTCACAACATCGCCACTGGATCTTGAACAAAGGCTTGTTATTATTAAATTTACTAATGCTGCTTTTCTGGCAGTCAGTGAGTTGCTTAAGAAGATATCCAAGATGGCAAGAAAGAGGGAAATTGAATTGCAACCGACGTCGCAGCATGTGGAGGCAGACAAAAAGAAGATACTTCAGACAATTGCTCGCTACCTTAATGTAGCTACCGAAGATTCGGGCGGTAACATGAAATCAGAATCCTGCAATGGTAACAACCCGATGAAATCGGACACCGCTAAGCTGCGTCCTTGAGCTTTTTGTTACGCGGAAACCATATAAGACCCCTAATAAGAAGGAGAACTGTCCTAAGTCCTTTCCAAAAGATTGCTTATGGACTTCAGGCAAAGGGGTGTTATACTGACACTCGGAGAGGTTTGGAGTCTTATACGGAAACCATATAAACATTGTTAGGCAGTAAATATGAATCGCGTCTTTCTATGTTATGCTTCGCGCGACAAAGGGTTAGTACGCCGCCTCGCCAAGGACCTTCATCGCCACGGCGTCGACGTGTGGTTGGACGAAAACGAGATTCGGGTTGGCGACTCCCTTCGAGAATCCATTGAAAACGGTCTGGAGCGAGCCGATTTTGTAATCATCGCATTGTCCAAGGCCGCCGTTCGACGTCCGTGGGTAAAGCGCGAGATGAACGCCGCATTTGTTCTCGAAGAAGAGCGAGGCACGAAAGTCATCTTGCCTGCGCTGATTGAAGATATGCCTGTACCTCTCTTCCTCCGGGACAAAAAGATCGCCGATTTTCGAAATCGCTATAACACAGGACTTGACGCGATTATAGATGCGATTTCGCCGGCTACGCAGCCACATAAACTCGAAACGTTGTCCTGCAATATCCTTCTAGATGTGGTCCGGTTGGATGGCAGTCTTGCCCGCTTAACCAAAGTTCAGAAATTTCGTTGTACTGAAACAGGTGCAGATGGTTACACCGAATGCATGACGAGTGACGGTAACCTCGACGAATTTCGCGTTTCACCGGGATCTATCACGTCCGCGAACTCCGAGGACGGTAAGATACATGTGCATGCTGCCTTTCCTCACGTACTTCGGCGGGGGCAGACATTTACGCGCACGTTTTCCTGCAACGCCCATGATTCCTTGACAACTGCCGAGGAATACTACGTGCACCGTCAACATACACACTCGCGGAACACTACGCTCACAATACGGTTTCCGAAGGGCCGACCGCCAATTAGTTGGCGTGCAGAAGAAAAGAAGGGGCATGATCGTGTCCCATTGGTCAACTCGGTCAAGCGAAAGACGGTGAAAGGAAAGCCGGCGCTACAATTGGTGCTCGATCGCCCCCATATAAATTCCGAGTACATTGTCTATTGGACTTGGTAACCACAAGACTGCCTAACAATGCGTTGCAGCCGACGTGCTACCTGTCTGATTGTTCGAACGTTAATGAAGATAGAGAGCTGCTCGGTGGTTCAAGCCGCCAGAGCATGGCCCGCACGCGGCTGAACTCCACGTTATCCGATTTGAGCTAAGCTATGCCGGATTCGATGAGATTGAATGGTATGTATGAAGTTCGCTTCTGATTACGAGGAAATGCGTGTTTCAAAACAGTATGAATAGGTGGGACAAGGGAAAAAGTAAAAAGGCAAAAGGAAAAAGTGACGGAAATCCCTTAAATGCTATCCGAAATACTCTATATACAGCACGCAATACGCACTACGAACAAAGAACGTCGTCTCATGGAGACCTTGCCATTTACGATTCGCGATTTACGATTTTTACGTTTTTTCCGCGTAATCGGTGGAATCCGTGGTTTATGATTATTTCTCAGTGGCCTCAGTGCTCTCTGTGGCTCAAAAAACAGTGTTAATTGGTGTAAATCTGTGTCTGGGGATTCAGGGGGACACCATACTTAATTCCAACCGATAAGTGCGCCCCAAACTCACCAATAATTGAGTAAAGTCGCTCTGTGGCAGATGGAAGAGAGGCGAGTGTTGGAGATTTTTTTGAAATTTGCTTGATTTTTGGCATAAATTTAGTATAATACTTAACAAAATAGAATATAGAACACAGAATACAGAATACAGGAGATAGAAGACATTGTAATTTATGATTTTCGATTTGCGATTTACGATTTTTTCTTTTCTTCCGCGTAATCAGCGAAATCCGCGGTTAATGATTATTTCTCAGTGGCCTCAGTGCTCTCTGTGGCTCAGAAAACAGTGTTAATTGGTGTAAATCTGTGTCTATTAGACCCTTCGACTGCGCTCAGGGCATGCTTATTGGTAATAAGCATGTTTGAAAAAACAAAGCCAATGTTAAAATAGGTAAAATAGCATTAGTTCAGTAATAGTAAGCATTTATGGAGGTTTTTATGATTTTTGGCGGTTTTGGGTAGCGAAAAACAAAGCCAATCTCGGTTAGCCCCCAGACCTGCTCTGGTGGTTGAAAAAACAAAGCCAATTTGCTAAATTAACAATAAAAGACAGACCCGGCACTGCTAAATGCTCGTATAATGCTCGTAAGACGATATCAACATAGTATAGAAAGGTAGTGAAGTTATGCTCAGGCTAACATCGATTATGCTAACTATAATTGGGATTTCGTCGGTTCAGGCTGTTGAGCCTTTCCGGCTGGTCCTCACCGATGTCGAACAGAACATCTATAAAGAGACCGCGAATCTCTCAAGCAGTGAAACGACGCCGGACTGCCCTGTTGCGTGGTCGGTGAAGAAATACGTCCTGCACGGCGGTAAGCAGGAAGGCGTCGAGGTCATCGAAGTGGACAACGGCAAACTCCGCTTTAATGTCGTGCCGACGAGGGGAATGTCGATTCAGGAAGTGGTAATGGGTGATTTACGTCTTGGCTGGGATTCGCCGGTCAAGGGCCTGGTCCACCCGAAATTCATCAATCTGAACTCTCGCCAGGGATTAGGCTGGCTGGAAGGTTTTAACGAGTGGCTGGTTCGCTGCGGCCTGGAGTTTTTCGGCGCGCCCGGCACCGATGAATTCATCGACAACACCGGCAATAAAGCAACTATGGACCTGACTCTGCACGGCAAGATTTGCAACACGCCAGCATCGACGGTGGAGGTTGTCATCGAACGCGAGAAACCCTATCGTATCACAGTACGCGGCCGGGTCGATGAGACTTTCCTGCATGGCCCGAAGCTCTATATATTGACCCAGGTTTCGACTGTACCCGGCACCAATGCTTTGCAGATTTCCGATAAGGTAACCAACAATAGCGCCGTAGAGCAGGAGTTCGGCATACTTTATCATAACAATTACGGGCCGCCGCTGATGGAAAAAGGCGCCAGGTTTTTCGGACCGGCACGGCAGGTAACGCCGATAAACGAGCACGCGGCTGAAGATGTCTCAAATTACGCACTCTACCCCGCTGCGAAGGCGGGATTTCCGGAGCAGGTTTATTGTTTGCAGCTTTGGGCCGAAAAGAACGACCGGACGAAAGTGATGCTTCGCAACGCCGCTGGCGATAAAGCCGTCTCGATGGCATATTCGGTCAAGGAGCTGCCATTCTTTACGCTCTGGAAGAATCCGGTGGCTA
>CAZHBL010000020.1:0-21756 GCA_964530105.1 uncultured Pirellulales bacterium
TTGTACAGGAGGGCAAGTTCATCGAGGCGGCCTGGAAGCTCAAGGAACAAAATGCCCTGCCTGCGGTCTGCGGGCGGGTTTGTCCGCAGGAAGAGCAGTGTGAAAAGCTTTGCGTGCTGGGCGTCAAGGGTGAGCCAGTGGCTATCGGAAGACTGGAGCGGTTCGTGGCCGACTACGAGCGCAACAGCGGCAATATAAAGGTGCCGAAGATGGCGCCCAAAACAGGTAAAAAGGTGGCTGTGATTGGTGCCGGGCCGGCTGGTCTTACCGTTGCCGGCGATTTGATTAAGCTCGGACACAAAGTGACCGTCTTCGAGGCCTTGCAACAGCCGGGAGGGGTGCTAACTTACGGAATCCCTGAGTTTCGTCTGCCGAAGGTAATCGTTCAAGCGGAAGTGGATTACCTCAAAAAGCTCGGCGTCGAATTTGTGATGGACTTTGTCGTCGGCCGCAACAGCACCATCCGCGAGTTGTTGAATGACGAAGGTTACGATGCCGTATTCATCGGCAGCGGGGCTGGCCTGCCGTCGTTTATGAGAATTCCGGGCGAAAACCTGGTCGGCGTTTATTCGGCCAATGAGTATTTGACCCGATCCAATTTGATGAAGGCGTATCTTTTTCCGAAGTACGATACGCCGCCGATAAAGCGCCAGCGTGTCGCCGTGATCGGGGGCGGCAACGTAGCGATGGATTCGGCGAGAACGGCGCTTCGGCTGGGCGGTGATGTTACTATCGTCTATCGCCGGGCGCGAGAGCAAATGCCCGCTCGTGGTGAGGAAATCCACCACGCCGAACAGGAAGGCGTCAAGCTCAAGCTGCTTAACAATCCTATTCGCATTATCGGTGATGATCGTCATCGAGTTGTGGCTATGGAATGCATCAGGATGGAGCTTGGCGAACCGGATGATTCCGGCCGGCGAAGACCTGTTCCGATAGAAGGCTCGGAGTTTACGATGGAGCTTGACACGGTTATTGTCGCCATCGGCAACAAGCCCAATCCGCTCATACCGCAAACGATGCCGGAACTCGAAATGACAAAGTGGGGCACTATCGTTGTCGATGAGAAGACAATGCAGACCTCGGTTCCGGGCGTTTTTGCCGGCGGCGATATTGTTTCAGGCGCCGCAACGGTCATCCTCGCAATGGGCCAGGGCCGAATCGCCGCCGCCGCGATAAATCAATACCTCGCAGAAAAGAAGTCGGCTAAAAGCTGATTTTCAGAGCCGTCCCGAGCACATTGATGTTTGTCCAGTCGCCGCTGCCGATCCTGCTCGATTGCCACATATAATAAACATCATTTTTAAGATTCTTCGTCAGCTTAAAAGAGGCTCCCGCATAAAACCTGTTATTGTCAATGTTGTCGTCGTTAAGAGTAATAAATATCTCATCCGCCAGATAAGGTTTTAGTTTAAGCGGTGTAAGTTCGAGCGGCAGCTGCACCGTAACCTTGTTCCTGTATCGCCAAACATTGTCCTTGTTTTCCCTGTCGCGATATTCAAGTCTCGACCTGTCGCTTACATCAAGGCCGAGCAATTTCCCTTTAAACGTAACGTGTAGACTCGGCTGATTTTCCTGCCTCCATTTCCCCGCACTGTCTTTTTCGTATGCCAGCCTGTAGTTGAATCCTAAATCTATCCAGTCCGCAAGACTTTTATACACAAGCCCTACTTCGGAATGATGGTGATAAAGATGCCCGGCGCTTTCCTTCAATCGAAACTCCTCCTTAAAAGTAAATCCCCAGTCCTTGCTGATATCAAAAGAAAGATCCGCCGTGCTCCACCATTGAAAATCTCCCTCATCTGCAGAAAAACAAACCCTGCTGCTTAACACAACAGCTATTGCTGCTATTACAAAACACATCTTACTTCTTGTTGTCATCTGAAACATCCTCCAATTATAAAAGTTAATGCTCACTCGGTGAAACCGCCGAACTTGTTCCGCCCCGCTTTAGCTTATTACTCCCTTTATGTACTCCTTGGTCATCTTTTCCTTTGGATTTCTAAAAATCTCTTCCGCTGGGCCGTGTTCTATTAACTCGCCGCAATAAAGAAAAACCAGATAATCAGCAAGTCTTTTTGCCTGGCGCAGAATATGGGTAACAATAATGATGGTGTATTCCTCCTTCAGTCTAAGAAAGCTCGCTTCAATACGTTGACTGGACATCGGGTCTAGGGCTGATGTCGGCTCATCTGCAAGAATAATATCAGGCTCAACTGCCAGCCCTCTTGCCAGGCAAAGCCTCTGTTGTTGACCCACCGAAATCCTTGATGCAGGCGAATGCAGTCTGTCTTTAACCTCTTCCCACAAACTCGAAACCTTAAGATAATGCTCAACTATTCTGTCCAGCACCTTTTTGTCTTTCAGCCCGTGTATCCTCGGACCGTAGGCAACGTTATCATAAATCGACATCGGCAAGGGGTAAGGGTTTTGGGAAAGCAGGCCCATCTTTTTTCTGATATGGGTAACTTCTGCCCCCGGGTCAAATATGTTTTCGCCGTCAACCAAAACCTTGCCGGAAACCTTCACGCCTTCTATTGAATCCGTCAAACGGTTGAAAGATTTCAACAGCGTGGTCTTGCCGCAGCCTGATGGGCCAATAATAGCTATCACTTTTCTGTCCGGTATGTCGATGGTTATATTTTTTAGCGCATGCTCTTTTCTGTAAAATACGTTCAGGTCCTGTACGCTTATGTGTGTTTCAAATCCCATTTTGACCTCCTACCTCACTACGTGCCGGGTGAATCGTCTCGTTAAAATTCTGGAGACTACACTTATTATCAGGATTATAACTGTCAGTATAAATGCCGAGGCATATGCCCTGTCTTGAACCTCAGGAAATGGTGTCCCCAGCTGGAAGAAAATGGCCAGAGGCAAAGTGGCCGCGGGACGAAACAGCGAATAAGGTATCGAATCACTAAAACCCGCAGTAAATATCACCGAGGCGGCATCTCCAATGCCCCTGCCGAAAGCAATCAGCACCGCCGTTAATATGCCGGGCAGCGCTTGTCTTATCACTACCTTAAGGGCGGTCTCAAGTCTGGTCGCCCCCAAAGAGTATGACGCCTCCAAAAGTTCTTTCGGCATCATTCTTATAACTTCATCCATCGCCCTGCACATAATCGGCAGCACCAAAAGTGACACCGCTATAATACCTCCCAGAAGCGACGCACGCAGTCCGAAGAAGAGCATAATCGTAAAACCAAAAGCTCCATAGACTATCGAGGGAACACCCCATAAAACATCGAGGGAAAACCGCGTAAACGTTACGAGGTGGGCGCCTTTTTTCGCATAAACGTTGAGATACAAGACAACGGGCAAGCTGATTAGAACAGACAGCAATGTTGCTCCGCCAGCCAGATAAACAGAACCAACAATGGCATTTAATATTCCGCCTTCTTTACCAAGATAATATCCGCCTTTCGGGGTCTGAGTAATCATTGCAAGGTTCATCGCAGGCAGTCCCTTTATGATAACTACCGCCAGTATCAGCACGAGACTCGAAAGAATAACGAGCATAGAAATAATCATCAGCCCCTTGAACACGCCTTCTTCTATCTTTCTTCTATCCATCTTATAGAACCGCCCTCTCGACTTTGATTAAAACGACCCTGGCTATAATGTTGAACAGCAGAACCACCAACAGCAAAACCAGGCAGGCAAGTAAAAGTGCTGAGTCGTACAAAGGAATAGACAGCATCTCCCCATAGTTATTGGCAATCAGTGCCGGCAGCGGATACGCCGGGTCCAGCACCGAATACGGAACTTTTGCAACATTCCCAGCCACCATAAGCACCGCCATCGTCTCCCCGAAAGCGCGGGACAGCCCCAATACCATAGCTGCTATAACACCCGGCATGGCCTTGCGCAGAACAACATGCTTTATCGTCTGCCACTTCGTTGCGCCCAGAGACAAAGAGGCCTCCCTGATTTCGCGGGGCACAGTTCTGAATACCTCGACTGATACGTGAATAATCACGGGGAAAATCATTATCGCCAGAACAACACCGCCGGCAAGAACGCTGTAGCCGCTCGAGAAACTCCCGAAGAAAGGTGCTATGTGATTCTTTATCAAAGGCACGATAACCAACACTCCCCACACCCCGTAAACTACCGACGGTATTCCCGCCAGCAGGTCGATAAGAGGTTTCGTCCATTCCCGTATGTATCGATGCGCATATTCGGAAAGATAAATCGCTGTCAGAATACAAAGGGGAATAGCGATAAACACCGCCACTCCGGTTACCCAGAGCGACCCCATAATAAAAGGGAGAAAGCCGAATTCTTTTTTAAAAGGATGCCAAGAAGTCGAAAATAACAGCTCGCCCAACGGCTTAATCGCAAGTATCGGCCTTGACCTCTGATACAGGCCGATAGCTATCAGGAACACAAGCAGGCCCGAAAGAACCGTCAGCAGCCACATAAATTTGCCCGCAAGTTTATCTTTTAACAATCTTTTACTTCGCATCTATTCGCCTTTGAGCTTCTTTAGCTCGTTTTGGATTTTCTCGTCCGTCAGGTTAATATAGCCGGACTCAGAAACGTATTCCTGACCGGTTGTAAGAATCCATTTGATAAATTCCGCAACGACCTTCCTCTGCGGCTTGCCATGAGAAACAAGATGCAAATCTCTCGCCGGCGGTGAAGGATATTTGCCGGCAGCTATCGCTTGTACAATATCTTCCCTCGTGCCGTAGAAATCTTCATCCTTGCTTATAATGCCATCATTGTTTAAATCGATGGGCAGCACGCGTATTCCTTCGACCTGCCTCCTGGTCTTCGCATCATAGACATAGTTGATGTTATTGAACCCGATTCCAAGGTCGTCCTTCATAACCGCCTCAGTTAACCCTGGGTCTCCATAGACACCAATACCAAGAAGGTCCTCCTGCTTTTTACCGAGGAACTGGGCCCAGGTCTCTGCCGCACCACAGGCATCCGAGCGACTGTAAACATAAATCTGGTGCGAGCTTTTGCTGCCTGTAACTTCACTCCAGCTTTTGACTCGGCCGGTAATCCAGATGTCTACAAACGTTTCCCGCTTAACACCTTTGTATAGAAGTTCCAACAGCAGAGGATTGCTCGCATTGACAGTAGCGACTACCGCATCCTTGGTTACCGATACCCACCAAGCTCCCTTTTCAACCTCTGCGGGGTAAATACTTCGCGAAACCATCCCGATATCCACAACCTCAGCCAGGCAATCTGCCATTCCCTTGCCCGCACCGCCGGCAGCAACATCTATCTTGACTTGGGGGTGAATCTTCTGAAATTCTTCCGCCCACTTCACCACCATAGGATAAAGTGCCCATGCCCCGGAGACGGTTATCGTTCCCTTCAACCCTTCTCCTCCAGATGACTGTTCCTGGGGCTTCTTTTGACATCCTGCGGCAAACAGAACACCGACTAACAGCAAACAAATAAACAGTTTTTTCATTTTTACTACCTCCTTTTTCATTCCTTTCAGACAATTAATAACTCTAACGCCCTGTATGTTTCTCTTTAGACAGCTTTTCAAAGTGAGGGTCCGTATTCTCACCTGTCATAGTGGCTTTCCACGCACACTATGGCTCATCAGGCGAAGAACCGAGAACAACCACAAAAAACATATGACTGTCCATAAAATGGTCCAGCTTGATAAAGATATGCTGACCCGAACCCGAGGGAATTAAGTGGCGCACAGCATTTGCCATCCGTTCAAGGACCCACTCATCTGCGACGAGAATACTCTTGCCGAAGAAAACTGTTGATTCTTATAACGGTGACATTTTGGCTCCCTTCATTTTAAAGTCTTGCTTAATAATTAAACTCAAACCAAATCAGAAAGTTTCAAGGCCTCAAGCTTGCCCGAAACATAATCGCGTATATCTTTGAATACTTTCACCATCTGCTTTTCCTTCGACAAAGGAGTGGATGAAAAAAAGTACTTGCTCACTGACTCTGTCGGCGCCAATGCGCCATCCATAAGTCTTATTATTTCCGCCATGCTTATTTTCGATGCCGGCTTCGCTAATTTGTATCCACCGCTGGCGCCTCTTCTGGCCTTTATGTAGCCGCTCTGCCTCATTATCGAGAACAAAAGAACCAGGTAATTCTCGGGAATCTCGCATTTAGTACAAATCTCTTCTATTTTGATAAAACCTTGTTTCTCGTTTCGGGCCATATAAATAAGCGCCAGTATCGAATATTCACTTTTTGTAGTTAACTTCATTATAACTCTCCTTTGTTAAGTAAGTTTATTAATATTATATACAATATTAACATTGCCGTCAAGTCTAAATCCGGGAATATCTAAAAAAATTTCCCACCCGGACAGACCTCCGACAATACCTATCTTTGCCCAAAAACAGAGCGCCAGCCCCGTATTTTTCAGCTATTTACCAATACACCTTTGACAAACAGTCATTTTTTAGGTATGATTTCGGGTTTCGTAAACCTTGGTAATGTTAAACAAGTTAGGTCAAATAAGGTAAAGATGGAAGTTAAGCCTTTCAAAGCATTTAGGTTTAATCCCGGAATCGTTGGCGACGCCGGCAGCTGCATTGCTCCTCCGTATGATATTATTGACGATACCCAACGGGAGCAGCTTTATAAAAAGAACAGGCATAATCTTGTCCGCATCATCAAAGGAAAAACAAACGCCTCTGATAACGGCGAAAACAACCAGTACACAAGAGCCGCCGACTACTTGGCCCGCTGGGTACAGGAAGGATCCTTGAAACAGGATTCGTCCGAGGCCATCTATGCTTACGTGCAGGATTTTGAAGTGGCAGGCACGCAATACCAGCGTTACAGTTTCATCGCTTTAGCCAGGCTTGAAGAGTTCGGCCAAATCGTCAAACCGCACGAACAAATTCTCCACAAGCCAATGATCGACAGGCTTAATCTCAAGCGGGCAACGTCCGCCGACTTCGGTCTGGTGTTTATGCTCTATGATGATCAGAAGAAGGTCGCAGACGGAATCATTAAGCAAGCCACCGAGCAGGAACCGCTTATCGACTTTGTGGATGAACAGGATGTACGGCATCGTCTCTTCGCGATTAACCGCAAAGACGATATAGAGCAAATCGTGAAAATGATGAGCGATAAAAGCTGTATAATTGCTGACGGCCATCATCGCTACACGACGGGTCTGACCTATTCTAAAGAAAGCAGCAATCCTGCCGCAAAGTATCAAATGCTCGCCTTTGCGAACGTGCACCAGGACGGCCTGATCGTTCTGGCTACTCATCGTCTCGTTGGTAACCTCGAAAATTTCGATATGAACAAGCTGATTGAAGAACTCGGAGAGAAGTTCAGGATTACAAAGTTTGAATTCAGCTCGGAGCAGACCAAAACACAGGCGCGACAGGAAATGCTTGAGCGAATGCGGGCCGAGCACGACAAGGATGAATGTACACTTGGGATTTACGGCCCGGACAACACCTTTTACGTTGCTGTCTTGAAAAACAAACGCACGATGGATTCGATTGTGCCGGACATGAGTCGGGCATGGAAGACGCTGGATGTTTCGATTCTGCACAAACTTGTTCTGGAAGGATTGCTGGGCGTCGATCAGGAAAAATTAGCAGAGGGCGAAAATCTTCAATACGTGAAAGACACACCAAATGCTATCACCGATTCGATTGCTCAGATTGACGCGGGTCAAAAGCAGGTTGCCTTTTTTATGAATCCGATTAAAATGCAGCAGCTAAAAATGGTAACCCAAGCTGGCGAAAGAATGCCGCAAAAATCGACTTATTTTTATCCCAAGGTGTTTACAGGTTTGACTATTAACAAATTATAATTCTATTGTTGGAGACCATACATGGTAGATTGGAAAAACCCCCCCAGATTATTTATTCCGGGTCCGGTCAAAGTTAATGAAGACGTTTTACAGCAGCTTGCCCGCCCGACATTAGGACATCGCGGCAAGGAATATGCACAACTGCACGGCGATACTGTTAGTATGCTTAAAAAAATACTCTTCACTGACCAGAACGTTTTTCTCTCGACGTCTTCGGCTTCAGGAATCTGGGAAGCTGCGATTCGCAATTGTGTCGGTTTCGACGAAGTTGTGCTGTGTACCTGCTGCGGTGCTTTCAGCGACAAGTGGGCCGACGTGGCCAAAAGCTGCGGCAGAAACGTCGAAGAATTGAAAGTTGATTGGGGAAAACCGATTACCATTGATATGATTGATGAAAAGCTGGCTACCGGCAAATACGCCGCGGTGACGCTTGTGTATAATGAGACGAGTACAGGCCTGACGAATCCGGTTTACCAAATCAGCGAAATGATGAAGGAAAAATATCCCGATGTACTCGTCTTTGTGGACACGGTCAGCGGAATGGTAGGTCTGCCTTTACACTTTGACGATCTTGGCTGGGATGTGGCGTTCGCCTCGGTTCAGAAGGCCTTTGCAATTCCGCCGGGATTGGCTGTGGCTGCCGTTAGCAACAGGGCTCTGGAAAAGAGCAAGACCGTTCCCGGCCGGGGTTATTACTTCGACTTCCAGCAGTTTGCAAAAAGTGCTGAAAAGAATCAGACGCCGACAACGCCGGCTATCCCTCACATTATGGCCCTGAATTATCAATGCGAAAAGCTCGTAAAAGAGGGCATGGAGAGTGTTTGGAAACGCCACAAGGAAATGGGCGATTTCGTAAGGGCCTGGGCGAAGGAAAAATTCGGCCTCTTCTGCGAGGAAAAATATGCTTCGGATACTCTCACAACGGTTAAGAACACTCGCGGCATCAATGTCGCCGATGTTATCAAAGCCGTACAGGCCAGGCACAATACCGCTTTCGGCAATGGCTACGGCAAGCTGAAAGAAGAAACTTTCCGAATCGCCCACATGGGTGATATCACTCTCGACGACCTGAAAGAGCTGCTCGCCTGGATCGACGACGAACTCTGATAAAACAATCAGCCCCCGGATTTTCCTTGGAATTATACCCGGGGGCTTTTTTTCTTTCTTTTTTTGCTATGTGTTGTCTTTCTATAAGGTAGCCTACTGTGCCAGGGCTGCGATTTGCTCCGGGGTCAGGGCTACGTCGTAGATGCGGACATCGTCGATCAGGCCGGAGAAGAAACTGCCGGCATCAAGAGTTTGTCCTGCACCAATGTAAAGGCCAGCGGTCGATTGTACTCCAGCTACGATACCATCGTCGATAGCGACTTCTGCGCCATCTACATACAAATGCCTTTTCATCGCGGTAAGATCGTACACGAGGCCGACGTGATGCCACTGTTCATCTGCGACCACCGATTCCGATTCTAATGGACCGAAGAAGATTTCCATCAAACCGGTCATTAGTTTTCCATCTGATGAATTTATACCTAACCATGTGCTTCCAGATTCCGTAGCACTTTGTCCTTCGACATCTGCCTGAGATATTATGACTTGGCCCAGTGCTCCGCCCCGGATCCAGGCAATAGCGCTGAACGATACTTCACCAGGATTTAATACAAATGGTGTGCTGACATAATCATCTATACCATCGAAATGAAGTGCGCCGCCTGCCTTGCCGCCATCAGGCTGCCAGGTCGGACCTCCAAAGACATCAGCATCATTATCACCAACAGTACAGTCTTGGGCCATATCGCCTTCTATCTCTTCCAATTCCCAGTGAGCTATTAGTGTGCGGTCAATTGGTTCTATGTATTCTGTTAGTACCACCAAATCCAGAACATCAACAATGCCGTCGCCAGAGGGCATAGGGCCAATATCGCACAATGGGTAGTTTTTGCCCCAGTGGTCAACAATGATCCGCAAATCGGCAATGTCAACGATTCCGTCGCCGTTGAAGTCGACGATTGGTTCATTTGCATACACCGCTGAAGTTAATATCCAATTGTTATTGTCATGGGTTGCCGTAGCGCCTCCAAAGACATAAATATTCCCGTCTACTACGCTGGTGGAATGCATTGCAGTTGTTACAGGTATATCAAGCCCCTTCGTCCATGTGTCCGTGGCCGTGTCATAAACTTCCACAGTTGAATATATAGGGCCACCTAAAGAAAAATACCAGCCGCCAATGGCATAAATCTTCCCAGCGACAACAACTGCATCGAGCCCGTATCTGGCTGTCGGCATATCCGCTTTCTTTGTCCATGTGTCCGTTGTCGGATCGTACACTTCCACGGCCACTTTACCTGCCGCGCCACCCCCAATCGCGTAGATTAATCCATCCACTACACAGGTGGCTAAAAACGAGCGACCTGTAAACATATCTGCTTTGGTTGTCCAGGTGTCGGTCATCGGGTCATATGCTTCCACTGTAGTAAGATGGACAGGTTGAGAATTACCACCAATGACATAGATTATCCCATCCACTACGCATGTGGAAAACCACCTTCTTCTTGTCGGCATGTCATCTTTTTGTGTCCAGGAGTCTGTGACAGGGTCATATACCTCAACGGTTGGTATAGGCGAGTCACCAGGACCCGAGTCACCGCCGATTACGTAAATCTTCCCATCCACCACGCAGGCGTTTGTATGGCCTCTTCCAGTCGGCATATCGGCTTTCCTTGTCCATGTATCCATCGTCGGATCATACACATCTACTCTCGTGAGCGCTTCCCACTGAGGATTCCATTCCCCTATAGCGTGCCAGCCCCCTATAACATAAATCTTACCACCCACAACGCTTGTTGAAGGCTGCATGTTCTTTACTGGCATATCGGACCTCCGCGCCCAGGTGAAATCTGCCTTCACACGCCCACCGCCAAGCACAATAGCGGCCACAAGTCCAACTAACACCAACCTCATTCTGTAACTATTTAGCCATTTCACGTTACACCTACCTTTCCGCCCCTTTAACCAGGGGCTTTGCCAAAATTGTTAGTTATCGCCAATGGCGTACCTTTCAGACGTCTTCAAAGGTTTATTCACTGAAAGCTTCTACATTTAAACACTGGAAAATTTCCGGATATTGCGCCCAGCGCTGTAATTTTTTGTGAGAATTTGAGTCGTACTTCACTAAATATTTGAAATGTAAGGGTTTATTGTTTATAATATAATTTCAGATATTCAGGCAAAACTGTGCGTCAACATGGATTTCCGAGACCATAGTGAGTGGACACGCCGATCATGAAACACGATGACATGACAGACATGGGCGGGGTGGGAGAGGCATTTCTTACAACCCACTGGTCTATTATCGAGAATGTCGGTTCGAGTGGTGAGGATAGAAATCAAGCCCTGATTGGCTTATTGCTGAGTAAGTACTGGAAACCCGTCTATTGTTATTTCCGGCGTAAAGGTTATGACAACGAGCAGGCAAAGGACTTGACTCAGGGATTCTTTCATGAAGTGGTACTCGGTCGAGGTTTGATTCAAAAGGCGGATCAATCCAAAGGGCGCTTTCGGTCATTTTTGCTTATCGCGCTAAATCGATATCTAATCACTGCCAAAACCGGACAGGCAGCACAGAAGCGAATCCCAGAGAATAAGCTCGTATCACTGGATGTGTATGATTTACCAGAATTGCGACAGGCAGCCTCAGAATTGACACCGGAAGATTCTTTTAACTATGCATGGGTTTCATCGCTACTTGAGCAGGTATTGCAGGATGTCGAGTCTAAGTGCCATGAAGATGGTAAAACAGTCCACTGGCATATCTTCCATGACCGGGTTTTGGAACCGATCATGGATAAGACAGAATCTCCATCAATGAAAGAAATCTGCCGTCGATATGGTATTGAGAGCGAGGCTAAGGCATCCAATATGGTGGTCACAGTCAAACGGCGCTTTCAGACAATTCTGAGGAACCATCTTCGTGGTTTGGTTATATCTGAAGACCATGTCGATGAAGAATTAGCGGAAATAATGCGATTTCTTCCAAAGTTGGCGCAAGATCACACGTAATTGCAGTATTTAAATATAGACTCGCAGAAAAAATTGTTTCGGTAATGATTGATCAATATTCGTCTAATTGCTGAGTGGAAATATGAGCAAAAAATCAGTATTTGATCTGGATCCTGAGCAATTGAATCAGCTTCTGTCTATCGGAAAAGAAGCCGTAGAACCCATTTCTGAAGAGCAACCGAGTTTCCCTGACACAGGACATCAAGCTTCACAAACGGCATCTCTGAACGTGTTCATAGAGAAACCAGGCGACAAAATTGGACGCTATAAATTGCTCAGTGTTCTGGGTGAAGGTGGCATGGGAATTGTTTATTTAGCCGAGCAGGAAGGCCAGATCAGGCGCAAAGTAGCTCTGAAAGTGATCAAGCCGGGCATGGATTCGAAGCGCGTGATTGCTCGTTTCGAGACCGAGCGACAGGCTCTGGCCCTGCTGGATCATCCCGGCATCGCTCAGGTTTATGATGCCGGCACGACCGAGACCGGCCGACCTTACTTTGTCATGGAGTATGTCAGGGGATTGCCCATAACGGACTATTGCGACCGCCATAAGCTGACGGTCGAGCAGCGCCTTAGATTATTCCAACAGGTCTGTCTCGCGGTCCATCACGCCCACCAGAAGGGGATTATCCACCGCGATATCAAACCCTCGAATATTCTCGTCTCGGCGGAGAATGACCGACCCATGCCGAAGATCATCGACTTCGGCGTGGCCAAAGCCATCAGTCAGCCTCTGACGGAACGAACCCTGTTCACGGAAGACAGCCACCTGCTCGGCACGCCGGAATATATGAGCCCCGAGCAGGCGGACATGAGCAACGAGGACATCGACACACGCTCGGATATCTATTCGTTGGGCGTTTTATTGTATGTATTACTGGCTGGCATCTTGCCTTATGACTCCAAGACGTTCCGACAGGGTGGCATCGAGCACATCCGGCGGATCATTCGTGAAACAGATCCTAAGACCCCCAGCACGCGGCTGACCAAGCTCGGCGAAGAAGCCAGAAAACTCGCCGAGAACCGCCGCACCGAAATTCATGCTTTAGCCAGGCATCTAAAAAAAGAGCTTGAATGGATACCGCTCAAGGCGATGCGGAAAGAACGCTCAGAGCGCTACCGATCGGCATCGGAATTGGCCGACGATATCGAGAATTACCTGAACGGCGAGCCGTTAATCGCCGGACCACCTGGGACAGGTTATAAATTGAAGAAATTTGTGCGAAGAAACATGGTATTAGTCGGGGGTGTGGCCGCGGTGCTGGTCGTGCTTGTTGCGGGTGTAGTCGTTTCTACGGTCTTCGCCATTGGCCAGGCTCGCGCCCGCGCAGAGGCCCAACTAATTGCTGATTTCCTCGAAAACGATGTTTTGGGCTCAGCAGAAAAAGCCAGAGTCGGTGAAGCAACGGTCAGCTATATTCTCAATGCTGCTTCACAGAGCCTTGAGAGCAAGTTCAAAGACAAGCCACTTATCGAGGCATCGATTCGCCTTAAGCTGGGCTATACCTGGCGGCAAATCGGCGAGACAGATGAGTCTGAGCAACACTTTTTAAGGGCCATTCATATCTATCAACAGCATTATGGCGAGGAGCATCTGATTACACTGAACACTATGGATTACCTTGGCTATATTTACGAGGACCAGGGCCGGTACCAAGATATGGAGCGCCTATGGACCAGGATTTTGGAAATCCGGCAACGCGTATACGGCGTGGAATATCTAGCGGGCACCATAAATGGGGTTGGCGTAGCATTGTGTCACTTGGGCGAATATGAGGAAGCGGAATCATGGTTCAATAAGGCGTTACCGTCAGGGTGGCCTTATATCAAGTGCAATCTTGCCCGGGTGTACACAGCGACGGGACGGTACGAAGCGGCAGAGCAGTTATTGCGCAAAACCATAGAGGACGCGGGGATGAATGTCGAGTATGGCGTAAACCTACGGTACACAACGGAACTTGCAAACGTGTACAGGGAATGTGGCCAGTACGGCAAAGCAGAACTGCTATTTAACAAGACGTTGGAGGCGCTGCGTCAGATAAAGGGCGACGAGCACTTCCTCACGTTACTTTGCATGTACGGCCTAGTTCGACTCTATGTAGATCAAGACCGATACGATGGAGCGGAAAAGCAATTCGACGAGGCGCTGCCAATAGCTCGCCGACGGCTACGCAAGGATCACCCTGTAACGCTGCAGTTGGTGAATACTTTTGCTGTGCTCCACACAAAGCAAAAGCAATACAACGAGGCCGAGAAACTATTTGATGAGGCATTGAAGGGCAGGCAGCGCGAATTAGGCGACGATCATCCGGACACTTTGGAAACCAAGAACGACTTAGCTGTGCTTTATAAAGAGCAAGCTCGATACGAGGAGGCAGAACCACTATTGCTCGAAGCAGTCGAAGGCCGCTGCCTCAAACTCGGTGACAAACACCCAGATACAATCAAGTCTATGAACAATCTCATCGACCTCTACGAAGCCTGGAACAGGCCGGAAAATACCAATGAGTGGCGGTTAAAACTGCCTCGTGAGCAGACCACAGAAAAATAACGATAGACTTTGTCCATTTACACGGGCGAGACACCCGCGAGACTCAAGGGCAAGATGCCCTCGCCACAATACGGAGAACTCAAGGGCGAGACGCCCTTGCTACAATCACGAGGTCATGTGGTAGCTGAATTCGAGCACTTTCGGCTCAACCAGCTTTCGGTAGTCATCCATGCTCATCCGAATCGCTTTGTCGTGCGAGCCGGCCTGGAACGTGATGTGGTCGTCCTTCTCCATGGCCTTGTCCATAACAACCGGTAAATCATATAAATTGCCGAACGGCGGCTCGGCCCCGAGTTCGCAATCTTCGAAGATCTTGCCGATTTCCTTTTCGTCCGCTAAATCGACAGACTTGGCGCCGAGTTGCTTTTTCAACGCGCCTAAGTCAATCTTATAGCACGCGGCAAGTACGCACATTATGTATTTGCCGTCGGCCTTGATTATTACCGGCTTGGCAACGTATTTGCCCTGCTCGTGCTCGACCGCCGCCATCTGCTGTGCCGTGAAAGCAGGCGCATGTTCGCTCACCTCGTAGTGAACTGCCGATTTGTCCAGAAATTCCGTTACTCGCATATTAAGCCTCCTAAAAAGTATCGGCAGGAATTATACAAAAAAAGGGAGGCACAGGCAATTATGAAAAACTAATTTTGGGCCTGCCTCCCTGTTGCGATGTGCCTTTTTGCGCATTACCGCGGGTAGCGCTATAGCGAAACCGCTGAATTGCACTCACAACATATGTATTATAAGATTAAACTGTGATGTTTGTCAAGTAAAATAACTTTATAATATTTCTTTTTACATCGACCCGGAGGTGTTCAAAGAGCATGAGAAAAAGCGGTCATCATAGTGGTTAATCAGACGGTTCGGATTATTATGAAGGCACCACAACGCAAGCTGCGCTGTGGTGCCGTATTTTACTTCTGATACAGCTATTCGTAAATAAGCGTTGACTCTGTTTCTTCCACCGGCCGGCTAAGTTGATCGGCGTTCATTATGGCCTTGAAGCGTACATCTCCGGGCCTTACAGCCTCGACGACCACGCGCCAAGCCGCCTGGGACTTCGGAGCAAGGCTGCCCAGCGGGAAGAATCTAACAGTCTGACCCTCTTGTGAGCCGGCAGTTGCGCCGGCCGAAGAAATGTATTGAACGTTGTTTTCCAAAAGGCATACAATCCGAATGTTCGTGGCGGTAGCTGAGCCTTGATTTTCAACCCGGATCACATATGTCGCACGAGTCCCGGTTCTGACCGGGTCTTCGACATCGACGACCTCCAATGACAGCGCGGGAATTCCGGTCACCGTCGTTCTCATTGTCGAAGTGACAGCCTCTGCACAGTAAGCTGTGGCGGTTGCGCTGTTTGTTAGCGTGCCCGCTTTAGTTGGAGTGTAAGTTACGCGTACGTTCTTCGAGCTATTGGGTTCCAGAGTGCCGAACTCCCAGACCAATTTTGATCCTGAAAGCTTTGCTCCGGCGGTGGCTTTTACTCCTGATACTCCGTTGGGGATAGAGTCTTCTAAAATGGCGTTTTTCGCAGGTATGTCTGAATTATTTCTAATCGTTATTTCATAGGAAGCAGGACGGCCGATATACAGGCTTTCGGGGCCGGTCTTGTTGATTGTTAGTACTGGCATACCTACGGATGTCGTAGTTGCAGCCGATTCGACCCTTAGGCCGGTTGTCGAGCTTGCCACTGCGCTGCTTACGAATGTACCTGTTTGAGTGGCCCGCAGTTCGGCTGTGAATTGCCGGGATTGGCCGGCTCCAAGAGTGCCGGCATCGAATACCAGTTGGTTCTTGCCGTCGGTGGTTCGCAGGCCCGCAGGAAGATTTTCTATGATTTTGACGTTCTGTATGGATCCCGTTCCGGAGTTGGTCGCCACATATCTTACAGGAATAAGATCACAAAGCAGGACCTCGGCCGGCGCGGTCTTTGACAGCTTCAGCTCGGGCTGGATAACTTCTATGACGGCAGTGGCTGGAATTACAGGTGTGATGACAGTCGTACTGTGTTTCAGAGGCGTTGTGTAGGTGGCCATACCGGAAACTGTAAATTGTTTGACTGCTTTCGGTCCGAGCGAGTCTATATCCCAGATAAGCTTTGCTTCCATTTGTTTTGCCGACGGATTGCTGCTCATGTATTTGAAATTTTCCGGTAGAATTTCGTTAATAACGATACCGGTGAGCGTTGTTTCCGTCAGGTTTGTGATTTTGATTGTGTAGTTGAACGATCTGTTCAGGCCGACTTCGTTCGGCATGATTTTGTCCAACTGTACAATCCCGCATTCAGGCCACGGATATGTCCTTGAGATGACAGATGATCCCGGTGCACTTACTGCTACGAGACCCGTAGCTGCAGGACCTGGCACGGTTACTGTTTTCATAGGTGTAGGTAATGGTTGTGCCTGAGCCATAGCTACGGCTTTTTGCGTCTCGGTCTGGAAAAAGTCGCCGGCACTTAGGCCCGGTTCAGCTGCCTTCCTGATCTGCTTGGTTCGAAACCAGCTTTTGCAGCTTAAAGAACCAGACAAGCAAAACACCAGTAGAAGAAGCGAGATATTCAGGAGTTTTTTCATTTTATATCTCCTCATTGTATCTTTTAGCACAACAAAGAAGGATGACTGTCTAATGGATTCTCAATCCTCTCCTTTGCTGTCCCCTTTCATTAGGTACAACTTTCGTGAATTTCAAGTGTTATATCGGTACATGAATTAGCCAAGTTAACATAAAAACTAAATCATATCTTGCCTATATTATAGCAATTCGGCATCACAAAGTAAAGTGTTAGTATCCTGATAATGTTTTTTGCATATCTTGTCCTATAAAGCTTTGCTGTACGGCCTATAAGATCGCTATGTAAAGGCTAACAAAGCGGGATATGTTCATTGCCGGAGATGTTTTTTTGCTTTAACGGAATAATGAATTAGCTGCTGGGAGCGATTTTTTTCTCTTTCCCACTCCTTCGGTCGATTCAGTAGTGTGAAATTGGCTTTGTTTTTTCAATTGAGCTCTGTTATATGCTGTTGTTTAGGATTTAGAGCTTAGAGCTTCGTATTTCCGGCCAAAGACCGGCATATTGGCTTTTGTTTTTTGCATTTTTTAGTTCCTAAGGTGCAAAGGTTCATAGACACAAAGGCACAAAGGTTCATAAAAAATAAGGCAAAATTCTACATTCTCAATTCTCCAATCTCAATCTGCTAAACACAAAATTAGTTTGATACATATTATATCATATATATTGTTAAATATCAAGTGAAATATGAAAAAATCTTCTTGAGGTGCTATTTAGAGATATGTCACAGAGAATGCAGAGAAATAATATTGTCATCCCTGCGGGTGGAGGGGCAATAATCATTCATCAATAATCAATAATCATTTCATAGCTTCCCACCAAAGCCTCGGATAGTCCTTCCCTTCCTCAATCCACCAGATGTTATCAGTGCCGTTTTCCGTCTCGTCCACGAAGTCCCAGCCGGCTTCAAGGAACGTGCTTACCGCATACATTTCGTCAGTGATCAAACCGGAGGAATCATCACAGCCGCTTGCACTTTCTTCCTGACTCCCACACATATTTGTCCTGCCGCTGGTTTGAATATCCCAGAAATTTGAAGCAATGGCACCGTAGTTCCAACCCACAAGACCGCCGACGCGTTGATTTCCTGTGACCGTCCCGGCACAGTAACAGTGGGTCACTTCACCAAGGTTGAAACCAAGCAATCCGGCGACAGCATCATTTCCATTGACCGCGCCGGTGCTGTAACAGTTCGTCAGGGTAGCTTCCTTCTCGTTGCTCCCTAACAGCCCTCCGATGATGTAATCTCCACTGGCCGAACTGGTACTGTAACACTGGGTTACATGACCATGATTGTTCCCAACAAGTCCACCGATGTTGTCATCTCCATTGACCGTGCCCGTGCTGTAGCATCGGATTACAACGGCACCCCAACTGTTACGTCCCAACAGTCCCCCTACGAAATCACCTGAGCCGCTAATGTTGACATCCATTATACCCAGATCCTTCAGCTCGGCCCCGTATGCCAATTCGCCAAAAAGTCCCAGACAACTGACGCCCGTGATTGTTAGATGCGAAATCGTGTGGCCGTTACCGTCAAAAACACCCGCAAAAGGAGTACCTTGAAAATAGTATTCGTCCGTGTCAATATCCGGGGCAATTAGGGCATGATCATAAGAGTAACCTGCCAAATCAATATCCGCCATTAGCTTAAAGTGCTTGTACCAATCGTTGGGCTCGGCGCCGAGGGTTTTCAGATGCTCGGCGGTGTAGATTAGATAAGGGTCGTTAATCTCTCCCATTCCGCCGCCGTATTTTCTCTTGGCTACGGCGTCCAGATTGAATATAAAGAAATCGGCACTATTGGGCGGAGGAATGGTTTGACCTTTAAGAGAAATCCGTTCGTCGGATAAGGTAATATACAGAATAACATCACTTTCATCGGTCGTTTGGCCGGTAAACTGAATAGACCCATCCTTGCTGATGGTTCCAGTCAGGCCTGTCAGGTTAAATACATCATTAGGATCCAGCTTACGAACAGGTTCGCTGTAGTCTGTGGCTATCGCTTCTACGTTTGAAAACCGTGCTTTACCTGCGCCGAAATCGGTAGTGAGCTGAAATTGTCCAGTCAGAATGTAAGCCCCGTTGACACCGGCAATACCCCCGGTTTGAAAAACCATACTTTGTTCGGGCATAAAGATATAGATGCTCTTCCCACTTAGGGATTTACTCGCTTCAGCAGTGCCGCCGTAGGCGCCCATATTAATAATGCCGCCGTTCGGGAATGGCTCGCTGCCAATAGGACTATTCGGATCGCCGGCATCGATGCATGGGCTTGTGACATCATCCTGAATCCAGCTTTCGCTGGCCGGATCCCATCTACCGGCCTGAGATTTCAAGTGATAATCACCATCAATCCAGACAGCGTTGGGATCATTCGGCTCTACAGCAATGTTCGGATCATCTGCATCAGCCCAAAATCCAGGATCGACGAAAAACGGATCGGCATCTATGTTGCCTTCGCCAGGCCATGTCCATCCGCCTTGGATATCAGAATAATTCACAAGAAATTGATAGGAATTATCAGTACGTATTTGGTCCTCGGATCCCCAGAATATGCAATTGTTTACGTATGCCCTACCGCCGATGTCTATGGCACATCCGGAATCTGCCCAGTTATTGTTGAAGGTGCAGTTGTTAAATGTTGCAGTTGAAAAGCTGTATACAGCTCCGCCTGTGCGGTGTTCTCCTAATGACCTGTTTCCAGCGAAGAGACAGTGACTGAATGTCGCCATATAGACACACACAGCACCACCGTCATATGGAGATGAGTTTCCACTGAAGGTGCAGTCTGTAAATATGGGACCGATTGGGCTGCCGCCATCCTCTACGGCTCCTGGATAGTTTTCCTTAAAAACGCATCCTTTCACAATCAGCTGGCCACTGTTTGAAACAGCACCACTATAACTTGAAGCAGTATTCCCTACGAACTCGCACATGTTTAGCTCAGTGTTACAGTCTTTGTTGAACATTCCTCCACCAGTAGCTGCCGAGTTTTCAATGAACGTGCAATTGGTAAGCACAATGCTGCTATTTCTATTGTACATCCCACCGCCCTTATTTCTTGATCCATATGTCGAGTTACGTCTGAATGTACAGTTGGTCAAGATCGGATTTCCGCTGACGTTATAAATTCCACCACCTTGATGCTGGGCATAATTATCACTAAATATACAATTGATAAGTGTTGGACTGCTTGTTGAGCTAAATAATCCACCCCCCGATCCGGCATAGTTTCTTATAAATTTGCAGTTGAGCAGCGTGGGATTACTGTCATCGTAGATTAGTAATCCTCCACCTGAGTTGGTGGTTGCATTATCAGTGAACGTGCAATTGATTAGTGTCGGGCTTCCTGAAGAAATTAACATTCCGGCACCGCCAGAAGGGCCTCCACCTAGACGATATGCAATCACCGATATATATCCCCCGGTAATCGTAAAGCTATCAAGAACGGCTGTTGAGTCAGTATTGCTACACGTCACCACAATCTCGCTATCATCATATCGGTCAGGTAAATCGTACAAATTTCCAGGATTGTTTACATCTATATCGTTTCCACTAAGGTCACCACTGAGGATGGTTTGAAACAGTCCAACATCTCTAATATCCGGTTCCGGTTCATTTACACCGGCGTAGCCGCCTTTGATAGCTACGCTGTTTTTGAGGTGAAAGCTGGTTCTCCTGTCCCCGAGTGTAATTCCAATTCCCTGATCGGGTTTATAGACACCTTGACCAACACAGACTTCGACCGGTTTGTTGGTAGCCTCGGCATCGGTCAGGGCATCTTGGAGAAATGTATAAGCGTTCTGCCACGATGAGCCGTCATTGGCTCCGACGGCGTCGTCATCGACGTAGATGACCTTGCCATAGGCAAATGGGCAGAAAAAGACCACGATGAGCAGTAAACATATAATATGCCAAACTCGTGAATTACTCGCCATCATCATTTTTGACTTCCTAAATTCATACTTACTTTTCATTCTTTTCCTGCTTCCACAAGGACATACGCGAAAAAGTCTTTATATTGCAGGAATTTCAAGAAAAATAATCTGATTTTGTCCTCACTCTCGCAACGAACATAATACTCCAAAGATAAGTAAAATTGATTGTTCACAAAACTCGTGAATTTCTCGCAATCGCCATTTTCATAACCTCCGCCCCCCAATACCTTCATAGTAGATAATACCACAGAATCGGCCAAAATACAAGCCGGCAAGAATAAATTCTGCGAATCGGAGTCTGTCAGGTTGGCAGTGGGATAATCGCCCGGTGGAGATTTTGGCAGATGGCACAAATTGGCTCCAAATCCGTAACATTCTTAAAAATAAACACTTAACCACAGAAGAGATGGTGTGGAATTCTCTGGCACGATATTTGCATATTAAGTAAGTATTATGGTCTCGAACCTGTCAAAACTCGAAGAGATTAACGTGCTGGCCAGTGAGGCGAACTGGGCCTGGCCGGAGGCTTTGCGCTATATATTTCGGCCGAGGGGCGTTAATCTTTTAGTAGCTGAGAATCCTTCGGAATTTGTTCATATTATCAGGAATAAGCGCATTCACACAACAATAGTGGATGTGGACTCGCAAGAGTTTAACGGGCTTGCGACTATTAAGATAATCCGTATGGACTATCCTCTGCTGCCGTGCATCCTTCTGACAAGCAGGGCGGGGCAGTCTTTGCTGGATATGGCGCTGCGGCTTGATGTTTTCAGCGTGATTGACAAGCCTGTTGATATGTGCATTCTCCGGCAGCAGCTTAACAGGTTATTTATAAAGAAATACAGCAGCAGCGTGTTTG